>NZ_JBRAGO010000116.1:0-12765 GCF_052746595.1 Leptodesmis sp. | reverse complement strand
CTCAGATTAGCACTGACACCACCACCTCGCGTCAGCAGATGGTGTGAGCTTCATGTGCAATTATGGAAAATAATAAAACTAATCTAAGTAGTACTTATGTACGATAAAATAACTCTAGACAAGTCGCTGTAGGTAGCCGTTCTGGCTTCACTGCGAAGCGAATTCAGTTAGTCTTCCGTCTTTGGTAGTAAATTCAACACATAGTCTACAAAAGCTTGGTGATCCACCACGGGTTTGGAGATGTAGCCATCTGCGCCGCTCTGCTTCAGGAAGTTCTCGCGATCGCCTTCCATAGCGTGGGCCGTGACCAAAATAATGGGCAAATCAGCGGTGTTCGGGTCACTTTTCAAGATCTGCGTGATCTTAATGCCATCCACAGACTTGCCCTGGTACATACTGCGGGAGAGGGAAACATCCATCAAAATAATGTCCGCTCCCCGTTCCTGAGCAATCTGCATCACTTCATCCACATTTTCTGTATGTTGAACCGCCAACCCACCCCGTTTTGTCAATATCTTGGAAAATACCCGTGCATTAATCAGATCATCTTCCACAATCAATACTGTCTTCATAAACCATTCCTGCAATCAACGTGGTGTAGTCCTAATTTAACCCTACAGATAAATCAGTGCAAAAGTGGTGTTATGGCGATGAAATGCCCATAATGACAGCGGTGAAGATGCGACAGTAGGTGGAAATTGCCAGTATGGTAGAAGTCGTCCGTTTTCGATCGAATTGCGCTCTGAGGAACTCAGCAGGTAAGAAGGCTCATGGCTAAACAGTTAAATGTACTCTCTGGGGGACAAGTAATCACTACGGCACTGCACACCGAAATGCAGCAGTCCTACCTTGAATATGCCATGAGCGTGATCGTAGGGCGTGCTCTGCCCGATGTCCGAGATGGCCTGAAGCCAGTACATCGGCGGATTTTGTATGCGATGCATGAGTTAGGCTTGACGCCCGATCGCCCCTACCGGAAGTGTGCCCGTGTGGTTGGGGATGTCCTTGGTAAATACCACCCCCACGGTGATCAGGCGGTTTATGATGCCCTGGTGCGTATGGTGCAGGACTTTTCCAGTCGTTACCCCCTGCTGGCCGGACACGGCAATTTCGGTTCTGTGGATGATGATCCTCCAGCCGCCATGCGCTATACCGAGACGCGGTTGGCTGCCATTGGGAATGAAGCTTTGTTGAGTGAAATTGGGGAAGCCACCGTCGATTTCATCGGCAACTTTGACAACTCGCAGCAGGAACCGACTGTTTTGCCTTCCCAGTTGCCTATTTTGCTGCTTAATGGCAGTTCTGGGATTGCCGTCGGGATGGCCACCAATATCCCTCCCCACAATCTGGGGGAAGTGGTCGATGGCCTGCTGGCGCTGATTGATCACCCCAATCTGTCTGACGAAAAGTTGCTGGAGTTGATTCCTGGCCCCGACTTTCCCACAGGCGGCGAAATTGTTGATACTCGTGGCATCTGGGATGCTTACACCACAGGTCGGGGTAGTATTCCCGTGCGAGGGATTGCCCAAATTGAAGAAATTCAGGTCGGTCGGGGGAAGCATCGACGCACGGCGATCGTGGTTACCGAACTGCCCTTCCAGGTGAACAAAGCAGGCTGGATTGAAAAAGTGGCCGAACTGGTAACCCAGGGAAAGCTGGATGGTATTTCCGATATTCGGGATGAGAGCGATCGGGATGGCATCCGTGTGGTCATTGAACTCAAGCGAGAAGCCAATCCCCATAAGTTGCTCAATCTGCTGTACAAACAAACCGCATTACAGACTAACTTTGGGGTGATCATGCTGGCCCTGGATAACGGTCAACCGCGCCAGATGCCCCTCCGGGAGCTGATGCAGCGGTTTCTGGATTTTCGCGAAGAAACCCTCACCCGTCGCTACCAGCATGAACTGAATCAGGCTGAGAATCGCCGTCACATTGTCGAAGGCTTACTGATTGCCCTGGAAAATCTAGACGATATTATTGATATCCTGCGGAATGCTCCCGATGGCAGTACCGCCAAAGCCGAGTTTCAGGCCGAATTTGACCTCAGCGATCGCCAATCGGATGCCATTCTTGCTATGCCCATGCGTCGCCTGACGGGGATTGAACAGGAAAATCTGCAAAATGAATTTGATGAATTGACTGATCGCATGGCCGATCTGGAACGGTTGCTGGGCGATCGCCGGGAACTGCTGAAGTCGCTGAAAAAGGATCTGCGATCGCTCAAGAAAAAGTATGCCGACGATCGGCGCACCCGCATTACTCCCAACCCTGATCCATCCCCAGCCCTCCCGGAAGAAGGCTGGGCTAAAAAGCAGCAGACCGAAGAATCCAATACCCAGGCCAGCTTTTTTGAGGAGGAAATTGAGGACGAAGAAACCGTGCTGGAACTGACCCAGAGGGGCTATGTGCGCCGGATCTCTGTGAAATCCTTTCAGCGGCAAAGTCGCAATCGCAATGGAGACGGCCCAATCACGTTGACCGAAGGCGATGATCTGGTGCTGCAAACTCAGATCACCAGTACTGCCAAAGAAATGATTGTCCTGACTCGCAGTGGCAAAGCCTATTCCGTAAGGGTTGGAGACATTCCTCAGACTTCTGGACGATCTAAGGGAACACCTCTGGTCACTCTTCTGCCTCCAGCCGCGCAAAGCGATCCGACCGGAATTATTGGACATTTCATGCTGCCGGATCAACCCCAGGATAAAAACTTGCTGATTCTGACTCAACAGGGACGAGTCAAACGCCTGCCCATCGAAGATTTCAAAGGCTTAACCGGACGGGGATTAACCGCACTGAAGTTAAAAGATGACGACCAGATCGTGTCCATCAGCCTGACGGAGCCAGATGAGCAACTGATCGTGGCAACCTCTGGTGGACGGCTGCTGCGGGTTGAAATTAACGATGACCAATTACCGATTCAAAGCCGCACCTCCCAGGGACAGTTGATAATGCGGTTAGGGAAACGGGAAAAACTGATTGGTTGTGTGACCGCATCCCTGGGTAGTGTGCTGCTGATGGTGACTGAAAAAGGCTATGCTAAGCGAACTCCCGTGGCCACCTTGCGCCAGTCTCACTCAGGCGAGTTGGGTGCTCAAGGTATTCAATTTGCCAGCAAAACCGATGCTCTGGTCGGCTTACTGGGACTGCGCCCTGATCTAGAGGTGATCTTTCTCAGTACTCAGAATCGGATTTTCCGTCCTGATCTAACAGCAATACCGATGGGGGGACGAGACAGCACGGGCGATCGCATTGTGAAACTGGAACGGGATGAAAAGATTGTCGCTGTATCTGCCCTACAGCAAATTTTGCCCGGAACTTCTGAGCCAGCAAATTAGCCATCTGACTATACAGGTGGGATTCTTAACAGAAGGCATTGCCGAAATTAAATATTTAAACCCTGATCGACTGATAAATCTTTTGCGTTGTCGCCCGAACCACCCTCACCCTAGCCCTCTCCCAAGTCAGGAGAGGGAACTGGAATCGGATCTCCTCTTCTCCCGCTCTGGGAGAGGGGTTGGGGGTGAGGGCGAGAGAGTTTTGTCAGCCAACCAGATTAAAACTTTGTCCAAGTCCAGAACCGTAGTTTCTCTGATCGGAAAACGACCATTCTCTAGCTGGACTTGGTTTAATTCAGGAAACGGCAGAAGCGGCTAAACAACAGGCAGAGGCAGCGGAACCGCAGGAAAGCAGCTTTCAGGCCTGGTAGGAATTGTCGATCGCCTGATTCAAGACCGCAGTTAATCACTCCTTTCTCACTCCAACTCGACCATTCCAGGGAGTCTGGAGTAAGCTAGTCAGTTGATGCATTGATCAACTCCAGGCAGTCACCGTGGCACAGGTCGTTCTTGAGAATATCTATAAAAGCTTTCAGAAAGGTACAGGAAGCCGGGAACCGGGAACAGAGAGCGCTCCCCATCCGACTGCTGTTTTACGCAACATCAACCTGACGATTCAGGATGGGGAATTCATGGTGTTGGTGGGACCATCCGGCTGCGGCAAAAGCACGCTCCTGCGGTTAATTGCAGGGTTAGAAGAGATTACCGGCGGCAATATTTATGTCGGCGATCGCCGGATCAACGAACTCCCCCCCAAAGCCCGCGACATTGCTATGGTGTTCCAGAATTACGCCCTGTATCCTCACATGACAGTGTATGACAACCTGGCCTTTGGGCTACGACGGACAGCAGGAGGGAGCAGGGAGTGGGGAGTGGGGAGTAGAGGAGATGAGGGAGATGGGGGTGTTCAATTCAAAACTCAAAACTCTCTTCCCCTCTGGGCCGAAAACCTGTTGATTGAAACGAGTCGCAAACTGCCAAAAGGGTTGCAATATCAATCGGAGCGGGAGCAGAGAATTGATCAACGGGTGCGAAACATTGCCCAGATTTTGCAAATTGAACCGTTGCTGAATCGGCTACCTAAACAACTCTCTGGTGGACAAAAACAGCGGGTAGCGCTGGGACGAGCAATGGCTCGTGATCCGCAAGTGTTCTTAATGGATGAGCCACTGTCGAACCTAGATGCCAAGTTGCGGGCAGAAACTCGATCGCAGATTGTGAAACTGCAACGTCGTCTGGAAACCACCACCATTTACGTCACCCACGATCAGACGGAAGCCATGACTATGGGCGATCGCATTGCCGTGATGAATGCAGGGCAAATTCAGCAAATTGCCTCTCCTCTAGAACTCTATAACCGTCCGGCAAACCGCTTTGTCGCCGAATTCATTGGCTCCCCGCCGATGAACTTTCTCCCCGTGCAGTTCAAAGCGCCGCTGCTGATTACCCATGATCCCTTCCGGTTAACCCTGCCTCCGGCCTGGGAATCTGCCTTAAGTCGGTACGATGGCCGTACTCTGACGCTGGGGATTCGGCCAGAACATCTCAGTGTTGGGGTTCCCGCTCCTAAAAACCTACACGTCCAGGTAGAACTGGTGGAGGCATTGGGCAGTGAAACCTATCTTTCCGTCCGCTTACTGGATACAGGTACCCGTCAACCCATCTTCCTGCAAGCCAGGATTGAACCAGATCATCGGGTGCAGGTGGGAGACAATCTCTGGTTAACGATCGCCCCCGATAAACTGCACTTGTTCGACTCCATAACAGATCTCGCGATCATGTGTTCCGTATGAATCTACCTTCTTTTCTCTGGCTATGGCAGATTGCGGCCTGGTCAATGGGCTTATCCTGGCTGGCCTTTTTGATCCTGGCTGTATCCGGTGGCTGGATGTGGTGGCGACGGCGATCGCACCAACCCCGACCTGATTGGTTGCGGCCTTTCCATTATTGTGTCGGTGCAACCCTGGCGATCTTGGTTCTGATCTTGCTGACGATCGGCATTATCGGTACATTGGGACATTACGGTAGCCTGGGCCACTCGATTCATCTATATGCCGGATTAGCCGTTGTCGCTCTGGTATTCCTGTCGGCCTGGAGTGCGATGCAAATTCAGCCCGCTCGTCCCTGGGCCAGACGGCTACATGCGGGAACCAATGCCGTATTGCTGCTGGGATTCCTTGCGGTTTCAGTGACCGGCTGGCAGGTTGTGCGAAAGTACCTGCCTTGAAGGGGGAATAGGGTGTAGGGTGTAGGGTGTAGGGTTAGAGGAGCATTTCCCTTGGTCGAGTTCAGTTCTCAAATGCAGCCGGATGTTACGACCGCATCAGAAACTCTGGTTGAGCCAGCCATCTTCAGAATTTCTCCCTTGATTCGCGTTACCTTACTGAGTCTGTATGTTGCTCTCACGGTGCCACTGCCCTTTTTACCGCAACTGGCTGGGCCAACAGTACCACCACTGATTTTGTGGGTCGGGATTGGCCTGGGTGCGATCGTGCTGTATGGGGCATTAAGCGAACGGGTGGTGTTGGATGAAGCGGGAATTCAAGTAATTTATCCTGCGTGGATGACTCAAATTTTTCGCAGAGGATGGTCGTTGCCCTGGTCTGAGGTAAAGGCATTAAAGCCGCGTTCAACGGGCCAGGGAGGATTGGTGTATTACTTCCTGAGTCGCTCGGGAGAAGCATTTTTGTTGCCCATGCGAGTTGCGGGGTTTGCCCGTCTGGTGCGCCTGGTAGAAGCCAAAACAGGTATTGATACAAGGGATGTACGACCTTTATCCCAACCCTGGATGTATCTAATCCTATTAGGGTTTACCCTGCTGCTGTTGCTGGTGGATAGTTGGATCATCTGGACGGCTTTCCACCTTGTTCCAATGCCGATCGCGGCTATGTCCATCAGCAGTTTCCAGTAATAGGCAGTGACCACCCCTACCGATGTCGATCGTCCTTTATCTCACGCGAAAAAACTTGCTACATCATGACGGTTTCCGCTTCCATCCCTCAACTTCAACTAAAGCAGGTTAGTTTAGCCCCCAATCTGTTTCGTTCGGCAAAGGTTAGCCCGAAAGACCTGGCAAGTGTCCATCCTTACTATTTTTTGTTGCAGGATGTTTCGTTACAGGTTTTTACAGGCGATCGCATTGCGATCATAGGGCCATCAGGGTCAGGAAAAACTAGCTTATTGAGACTGATTAACCGGCTGAATGAACCAACATCTGGAACGTTGTACTTTGAAGAGCAACCTTACTCCAAAATTCCGGTACTTCAGCTTCGTCAGCAAGTGGTGTTGGTCTTACAGGAATCAAAGTTGCTGGGAATGATGGTTCAGGATGCCTTGGCCTATCCACTGCAGTTACGGGGATTGGATAAGAAAGCAATTCAAGCTCGTATGGGGGAATGGATCGAGCGATTGCATATTCCCTCTGACTGGTTAAACCGTACGGAACAACAACTGTCCGTTGGTCAGCGTCAGATTGTAGCGATCGCTCGTGCTGCCCTTACGCATCCCAAAGTACTGCTGCTTGATGAACCCACCTCGGCTCTGGATGCTGGTCGCAGTCAACAACTCCTGGGTGCGCTCAATGATCTATCAGCCAATCACGGCACCACCATTCTGATGATCAATCATCAACTCGATCTGGTAGAACAATTTAGCGATCGCCTCTTATACCTAGAGCAAGGACGGCTCTTGCAAGATCAGACTTCCCATCTAGTAGACTGGCTTGCCCTCAAACAACAACTACAAAACGCCGAACGGCAACAGGCTGAAGAATGGATGTAAGCCAGAAAACCTGGAATCTTGGAGATGGTGAGTTACTTCACTGGCATTCACCACACCCTACCCCCCATTCCCCAATTCCAGGGCTGTAGCGAACTCATCTGAAAATTGCTGTTCATGAGCGACCTACTGATTACCAGTAAAAAAGGCTCTGCCAGAATGTGGAAGAGCCAGGACTCAATCAAGAGGTTGAAACAGTGAACTCAATTCAGATAAAGAAGAATAAACGGGATTAAATGGCTTCTTGGTTTTTCTCACCAGTCCGGATTCGGACAATATCACTCACGGGAGTAATAAAGATTTTACCGTCTCCAATTTCACCCGTTCGAGCCGCCACAATAATCTTATCGACTACCATATCGACTTGACTGTCTTCAACGACAATCTCAACTTTGAGCTTCTGTAAAAACTCAACCGTATATTCTGACCCGCGATAGCGCTCGGTTTGTCCCTTTTGTCGACCGAAGCCCCGGACTTCAGAAACAGTCATACCGACAATTCCGGCATTAACCAGGGCAATCTTGACTTCGTCCAGTTTAAATGGACGGATAATAGCCTCTACTTTCTTCAACTCCTTCACTCCTTAGCTTTTAAGTAGTTTCTAAGTGTGACCCGTCTAGCCTGTCACTAATACTATTAGCATGACATTTTCTAACACCGTAAACGATGGGGATTTGTAACAAAAATACATTCTGCTAAGCTGCGATCGTGGCCTCGTCTAGCCTTCTGGCCCATTAGCGTGAGGGGAGTAAGGGCCGAACGATCAGGAAACCCGTCCCAAAGGCTGAGACTACAATCAAACAGACCACCAGCACCAGCCACCAGGTACTGATTTCTCCCGAGCTTTCTACCGCCGCGATCGGGTGAGGTTGACTTTCCTGGCCCGTAAGTACACGGGTTGGGGCAGGGCTGGCTGGAGCATTGGGAATTTCATTGGCTGAAGTGGCAGATATTAGATGAGTTGCTTCAGACGCAGAGGCTTGTTTTGCTGCCGTTGAATCGAGACTATCGTGGGCCGGGGCGATCGCTGGAGCATTGAAATCAAGGGCTTCCAGATGGGAAGAAAAAGTCTCCAGCGTTCCCTGCCCTGAACGATAAGAGTCCGCGAGTTGACGCAGATGCAAGGTTGATTGAACGACCCGCTCAATCTCCAAACGCAATTGCTGGTTTTGTTGAATCAACTGCTGATTTTCGGTTTTCAGGGAATGGAGGTCACTCTTGGCGGTTTGCAACTCATTGGCAACTTCCCGATACAAGGAAAGAGGAACTGCAGGAGCTTGAGCCGCTCCTCTTGCAGGAGGAGTTGCTTTAGCGGATGGAGTTTCTGACCTGGGGTTAGCGTTAGAAGTCATACAGTGTCAGCTTGTACAAGAAAAATACGCCCACCAGAATAGACCCAATCTTACAAAATGCACGTTTTATTTGTTGAGAATTGCTACGAAGGGGGGTGTAGGGTTTGGGATAAGTGCCAGCTTCTGGTGCAGGGGATAGGGGTGTTCTTTTCGTCGATCGCTATAGCTCATCTTTAGCTCATCTTTTACAATAGAGCGGCGGTCTTAAAAGCAATTAGTTCATGAGTCAACCTTTTGTGCAGCAACCGAATGATGATTTAGCAGCAGATCTGGAATCCTCCACGCCATCCACAGAAGCAAAATATGGTGAACGGATCATTGCAGAAGGACAATTGATTACCTTCCCCAACCCTAGAGTTGGTCGGCGTTACGATATTCATATCAGTTTGCCGGAGTTTACCTGCAAATGTCCGTTTTCGGGATATCCCGACTTTGCCACCATTTATGTCACCTATGTCCCTGATCAAAGGGTTGTAGAGTTAAAAGCGTTAAAGCTCTATATCAATAGCTACCGCGATCGCTACATTTCCCATGAAGAGGCGGTAAATCAAATTCTGGATGATTTGATTGCGGCCTGCGATCCTTTAGAAATTAAAGTAAAAGGCGACTTCAACCCACGTGGCAACGTTCACATGGTCGTTGAGGTTGAGCATCGTAAAGCTGTCTCCTAAGAATGCTGGGTTATGATTCCTGCCCGTTGAGTTTACTGGTTGCTGATTCTGGGAACGATCGCGGGTACTGGAATAGCTACCTTAGGTGCCAGCATCCTGCCAGCGCTGAGTCTGGGTGCCTCAATCCTGCTTACCCTAGCCTTTGATGCGGTGCTCCTGGGATTAACAGTGCTGGATGGGCTGCGAGTCAGACCTTACCGTGCTGAAGTGCAGCGAGAGCCGTTGGAGCGGTTGTCTATTGGGCGCGAGAATCCCATTCGGTTAAGGGTGCAGTCTGGCGATCGGGTTGCCCAATTGCAAATCCGGGATGACTACCCCCAAACCTTCCAGATTTCTGAGCCATTCTTCTCCCTCTCTCTGGCTGCTAATGCCAGTGAAACACTCACCTATACGGCCTTTCCCAGTCAGCGAGGCGAGTACGATTGGGGCAACATTCACATCCGCCAGTTGGGATCGTGGGGCTTAGCCTGGCACCAGTGGACAATTCCCCAACGGCAAACCGTGGCCGTCTATCCTGATCTGATTGGGCTGCGATCGCTCTCGATTCGACTTTCCTTACAAACTACCGGGAACATTCGACGAGCACGACGGCAGGGCATGGGCACCGAATTTGCTGAACTGCGGGAATATGCTACCGGAGACGATCCCCGCTTTATTGACTGGAAGGCTACTGCTCGGCGGGGACGGATGCTGGTACGGGTACTGGAACCGGAACAGGAACAAACCCTGATTGTCCTCCTGGATCGGGGCCAACTGATGACCGCTCAAGTCAATGGCCTAACTCGCTTCGATTGGGGATTGAATGCCCTGCTATCGTTGACCCTGGCTGGCCTGCATCGGGGCGATCGCGTTGGGGTGGGTGTGTTCGATCGCCAGTTACACACCTGGATTCCTCCTGAACGGGGTCAAACCCAACTGGCCAAAATCATCGATCAACTCACTCCCATCCAACCCGCGCTCCTGGAACCAGATTATCTGGGAGCCGTCACTACAGTTGCCACCCGCCAAACTCGCCGCGCTCTGGTGGTTTTGATTACGGATGTGATTGATGCGATCGCCTCGGCTGAACTGCTGGCTGCAATGGGTCGCCTTACCCCTCGTCACCTGCCCTTCTGCGTTACCCTGCGCGATCCCCGCATCGACCTGAAAGCCACCACTCCTACCATGGACATTCCCGACACCTACGCCCGTGCGATTGCCTTAGATCTCCTTTCTCAACGGCAACTGGCCCTCGCCACCTTGAAGCAAAAAGGCGTGCTGATTCTGGATGCTCCGGCCAATCAAATTAGTGAGGAACTGGTCGATCGCTACCTGCAATTGAAAGCCCGCAATCAACTGTGATGATTCGCCCTCAAACCCCTTGAACTACCTGGGAGGCAGGAAATTCAACATTGACAAGCAGTAACCCAAGATGACTTCAGTACATTGAGGTTACTGCTAAGGGACTTGCGCGCAAATAAAATCCCTACGATGCGTTACGGCTAGCGCCTCACACATCCTACAGCCGGTAGATTATTAAAGTGACATGAGGAATCGGGAATGTTGCTTCAATTAAGTACCTGGCCGGAAGTAGAAGCCTATTTGACACGCTCTCAGGGAATTATTTTGCCGATCGGCTCCACGGAACAACATGGACCAACGGGACTGATTGGCACGGATGCCATTTGTGCCGAGGCGATCGCCCGTGGGGTGGGAGAATCGACGCAAGCCCTAGTCGCTCCCTGTATTAACGTTGGGATGGCTCTTCACCATACGGCTTTTCCTGGCAGCATCAGCTTGCGGCCCAGCACCTTGATTCTGGTAATTCGGGACTATTTAATCAGTCTCAGTAAGGCTGGCTTTACCCGATTCTTCTTCATTAATGGACATGGCGGCAATGTCGCGACCCTGAAAGCGGCCTTTTCTGAAAGCTATGCGGTGCTGGCTGACCTCAATCTGCCCCAGGCGGATCAGGTGCGCTGCCAGGTGGCCAACTGGTATATGTGTGGCTCTGTCTACAAGCGGGCAAAGGAACTGTACGGCGACCAGGAAGGCTCCCATGCCACCCCCAGCGAAGTGGCGTTGACCCAATACGTCTATCCAGAGTCCATTAAACACGCTCCTCTCAGTCCAGAGGTGTCAAAAGACCACCGGATTTATGGCGCGGCTGATTTTCGTCGTCGCTACCCCGATGGCCGCATGGGTTCCAATCCCACCTTAGCCACTCCTGAGCATGGCCAACAATTGTATGAATTAGCCGTTAAGGAACTCAGCAACAACTACCTAGAATTTTTAGGGGCAGAGTAGTAAGCAGCTATCAACAGGTGCTAACGATCGCACCCAAATTGTTTATGACGTCTGCGTTCATGAGATTAGGATTATTAGGATACGCCCAAAGTTTTGCAGCGATCGCCACTTACCTTGTCCATCGCTCTCTGATTTTTTGTTGCAGGATTAGTAACAGGCCGATCGCCTCTACCAAACTCAGTCATGCTGGAGAAAGATGAATCTAAATCTGTGTGTGAGGAGACTGTATGCGATCGTTAATTGCTTCTGCTTTGACTCTGTTGACTGGACTTCTGCCTTTAACGGCGGCTGTGGCCCAGGAAGAGATGCAACCCCCTCAACCCCTGACGATTAACTTTGAAACTCAGGGGTGTGGCCGCTTCCCGCAAGAAGCCTACTACGAAACTCAATTTCATTTTGTCAATATTTGTCGGGGTGAGGCCAATTTACAGATGGTGGTGACCGATGCCGACGGCTTAGGACGGGAACGCATTCCGGCTGAGAAACAAAGTCGCCCTGATGGCATCCGGTTTGTTGGTCAATCCGATCGCAAGATTGGCTACGCGATCGACAATCAAACCTTTACAATTGTGTTTCCCGATCAAAAGCCTTACCAGGAAAAAGTGACCCGGTTTGTCTTTGCCATATCCCCGACGACCAAACCTACTACGCAGCCAACACCTAAGCCAATGAATCTGGCTACCGTAACGGGGAATGTTACCTATCGTCCCCGGATTGCCCTGCCGCCCAATGCGGTTGTCAAGGTGAGTTTGCAGGATGTGAGCCGAGCCGATGCACCAGCGATCGTCCTGGATGAGCAAACTATCCCTAGCGATGGCAAGCAGGTGCCGATTCCCTTCACTCTCAGATACGATCCCAGCCAGATCAAACCCAGCCACAGCTATGCCGTTTCCGCTCGAATTTTGGTGAACGGCCAACTGCGGTGGATTAGCACAACGCTCAACCTGGTGATTACCAGGGGCAATCCGACGAGTAATGTGACTGTGTTGGTGCAGCCAGTTCCTCGCAGGTAGGGGAGCAGGAATCAGGGATTAGGGAGGGGGGGATGACTGGCAGAATGCGTGGGGCAGAATACTGGCAACCCCCAAACTCGCCGTCAGAAATGGATTAATCTCTAATGCCGCATGAGGGTATTGCAGTTCTTGAATGTGTGCCCGAATCACCTCTACCACCTGCATTGCTCCCGCCAGATTGGTGCAGAGTAGAATGATGCCAAGCTCTTTCCCTCCATAGCGGGCTACCAGATGCGTCCCTCGTTGGATGGCCTGAGCGATCGCCTGAGCCACTTGTTTTAACTATTGAGGGGTTCGGGGAGCTATAAGTCCCGCGCTGTATGCGAAG
>NZ_JBRAGO010000115.1:0-12804 GCF_052746595.1 Leptodesmis sp. | reverse complement strand
GTCCTGTGCATTTGTCGCTAAGTTTCAAGCATTTGTCAGCATTACTCAGAACAAGAAGAAGGACAACACTTTCGATATTGATTGCCAAATCCGTTGGTCTCCGAACAGTGTTTTTTGGCTCTGTTTGATTGCTGGCTTTTGTCTATTTTTTATTTAGACAATAAATTTACTTTACCTATTTATTGATCCAGTGCTTTCATACCAACAAGCATTAAATCGTGTTCAGGCGGAACTTGATTGAGTAAGTTAATTTCAACTCAATATTGATTTGCTTGGTTACTGTATTTCTGACAGTAACTATGTTGGGGCTGTTGGCAATTCCATTTGAGGCTTTAGAGCAAATACCTGACTTAAGTTTGATTAGGCGATTAGGCATACCTTACTCGCCAACCTATGGATTAACAAGAGCAATATGGTGTGTGCTCCATGGAAAACTGGCGTTAGCTGTGAAATATAACAGATTGGTTTATCTGTTTCTGCCAATGCTTACAGTACAGTACTTGGGTTTGGTACGCCAGTGTTATCGATACCATATGCCATTCAGACTTAATGTCAATGAAAAATTTAGCGATAGAGTAACCCAATATGATTCCTAAGCCTGACAGACGTAAAATGGACAGACCCCAAACCTAATTCCATATGAGCGAAACTGTCTCATCGAAACCAGCATCTTGGGTTATCTTACAGCTAGACCAACCAGAAATCTTATTTTGGCAGCAAATATAGAGGTTACAAAGGAGTGGTGGGAATTTCACAGAAGTACATTTACACTTTATGTTTCGCAAGTTGTTTTGGATGAAGTTGCACGGGGAGACACGGAGATCGCCCTGAAACGGCTAGAAATCCTCAATGGACTGCCATTAGTAGAACTTAACCAATCGGTACGAAGCTTAGCAGCTCAGTTTCTCTCACATAGCAGTCTTCCGCTAAAGGCTTCTGACGATGCGGTTCACATTGCAGCCGCCACCGTCCACGGTTTGGATTACCTGTTAACCTGGAACTGTAGGCATATTGCCAATGCCCAGATTCAAAGAAAGCTTGAGGAGATCAGCCTTGATTTTGGATACCAATTACCCATAATTTGCACTCCTTACGAATTATTAGGAGATTGAGCTATGTGGCAAGATGAAATCCTAGATGAAATTCATAAGATCCGCGAAGAACACGCCAAATCCTTCAACTACGATTTGGATGCCATGTTTGCAGATTGGCAAAAAAACAGGCAGAAGGCGGAAGAGAAGTTGTCAGCTTATCTTTAAAGCGCGGTCTAACAACACGTTGGAGCGGACGGGCGGGAGATCTTGGCGGAGATGCAGAGGATACTAGCCGCCGCTCAACTTAGCCGTTGGGCTGCTTCAGTAATTCTCATTTTGAAACATTTGTGCTGAAATTGAGCATTACAACGACTTTCAAGCCTCAGCATCTGAATGGCAGATTGTGGCTTCCAACCCCTTGACTTAACTAGAATCAGGCATTTTAGCGAGAATTATTCTCACGCCGAGAATTGCTTGACTGCTTAGGGGTTATTGTTAAGGCAAGTTGAAATATGGTATGGTTACTGAGTTCGGTTCTGATGGGGAGCAGCCATCAGACGCAAGGGGGAAAGTGCAGTGTGAATCTGCCGCTGTCCCGCAGCTGTGATGAGAGAAAAAACTCTCTGAGTCAGAATGCCCGCCGAGTCGTAAACCCACTACACAAACATCTGCGAGGTACGGATGATGCAAAGTTTAAGCTTTTTTGATTCTCTACGAAACGCTGCAAGATCTGCTCTTTGGCGGAATTTTAAGATCGTCGCGGGCTGAGTTGACTGTCTTTGAGTTAGGCACAATTTGACTTTCAGTACGGCTATCTGAGCAAAGGTAGCCGGTTAGTGTACTGCAATCGAAATTGACATCTTCGGGATGCTTGGATGCAGGCTGTTTCGGAATTGAGAGACAGATGGCTCTTTTGTGTGTTCATAGAATTTGGGACGATACAGTAATGACCCTTCAAACTGCAACGCTGGGGTATCCCCGCATTGGTAAAAACCGTGAGCTTAAAAAAGCATTAGAGGCCTTTTGGAGCAATAAATCTGATGCAGAAAACTTGCTGCAAACGGTGCGAGAGGTTGAATCTGCGAACTGGAAGACGCAGCTTGAAGCTGGGATCGATCGCATCGGTATTGGTGACACCACCCTCTATGACCATGTGCTGGATTGGAGTGTTCGCTTGGGGCTAATTCCCGATCGCTTTCGCCATCTGTCTGGACTCGATCGATATTTTGCAATGGCACGCGGCAAAGATGGCATTCCAGCGCTGGAAATGACTAAGTGGTTTGATACCAACTATCACTACTTAGTACCTGAAATTGAGCAGACTTTACTGCCAGCCGATTTTAGCGATTTTCTGGAAACAGTGCATCGCGCTCAATCGCTCTTGGCAGAACGGGCAGTTCCCATCCTGTTAGGCCCCCTCACCCTGCTGCGGCTGAGTCGTCTGGAGTTAAACCTAGAGCAAGCAGTTTCCTATCTGCTCGATCGCTATCTTGCCTTGCTGAATGAACTAAAAAATTTGGGTGTGATCGAGGTACAAATCCATGAACCGGCTCTAGTTCTAGGAGATGCTAATAACTTCAAAGAAGTGTATCAGTCAACCTATGATTCGCTCCACCGAGTGGGTTTACCTATTCACCTAGTCACCTACTTCGATGATTTGGGATCGGTCTATTCTTGGGCAATAGAATTGCCTGTCGCTGGCATCAGTTTAGACTTTACACGGGGATATAATCTAGCGTTATTAAAGCAGTATGGTTTCCCATCTGAGAAACAGCTAGGGGTAGGAATTGTGGATGCCCGGAACATCTGGAAAATTCGCCCCGACTCAGTGTTGTCAATACTGGAGGAGATTCAAAGCACGACGACTAACCTGCGAATCCAACCGTCTGCTTCTTTGCAATTTGTCCCCTATGATGCCCAGCAAGAGACTAAACTGCCAGAACCCTTGCGAGATGTGCTGAGTTTCGCAGAGCAGAAGCTCGATGAAGTCGTGCTGCTGGCACAGACATTAGCTGGAAATGATCCAAATGATCAATTAGCAATCGTGCAAACCCAGTGGCAAGCATTTGAACAATTTAGTCCTGTCAATCCGACGGTAAGAGAGCGGCTCCGTAACTTAACAATTAATCAGCTGGAGCGTGCTATGCCCTATGAGCAACGTAAACAGCTTCAGCCAACGCTGCCGCCCCTTCCAACCACAACCATTGGCTCATTCCCACAAACCTCGGAGGTACGGCAACTACGAGTCAAGCTAAAACGGGGTGAAATCACTCAAGCCGAATATGAAGCAGCGATCGATGCAGAGATCGCCAAGTGCATTCAAATTCAAGAGGACGCTGGGCTAGATGTACTGGTGCATGGTGAGTTTGAACGCACTGACATGGTGGAATTCTTTGGACAGCAGCTCTCTGGTTTCGCCTTTACCGAATACGGTTGGGTGCAAAGCTATGGCAGTCGCTGTGTGCGCCCACCCATTATCTATGGAGATGTAGCACGTATTGCACCAATGACCATTCGCGAGTTTAAGGTGGCGCAATCCCTCACCGATAAAATTGTGAAGGGGATGCTGACCGGACCCGTGACGATGATTAACTGGTCGTTTACTCGTACCGATATTCCTCGCAGTGAACAGGCAATGCAGATTGCTTTGGCACTGCGGGAAGAAGTGGCAGATTTAGAAGCGGCTGGGGCGAAGATGGTGCAAATCGATGAACCTGCCCTGCGGGAGGGATTGCCCCTGAAGCCAGAACGCTGGAATGAGTACCTGTCTTGGGCAGTCGATGCGTTCCGTTTGGCAGCAGCAGTAGCTAAGCCGGAAACCCAAATTCACACCCACATGTGCTACTCCGAGTTTGGTGACATTATTCAGCACATTGAGCGGCTAGACGCAGATGTGTTGTCGATCGAAAATAGCCGCAGCAACAATGAGACCCTATTTGAAATTACAGACGCGGGCTACCAACATCAAGTCGGTAACGGCGTTTACGATGTCCATAGTCCGGCTATTCCTAGCGTCGAACAGATGGTTGAGCAGCTCAAAACTGGGATTGCAAATTTACCGATTGAACAGATTTGGGTCAATCCTGATTGCGGATTGAAAACTCGTCGTTGGGAGGAAGTGATCCCATCGCTGAAAAACATGGTAGAAGCTGCAAAAATCCTCCGGGAGGAAGCCCATGCGATTCAGAAATGATTTATGGCAAGGCTATTGCGGCTACTGGCAAGATCACTTCATTCGAGAAAATCTTTTGCCACTGGGGCACGCCGCATGGCAAGGATATATCACTCAAGGACGAGGCATTGTGATATGCAATGTGGTGCTCGTCGATGCTAAGTCTGAGGATTGGAATAGCGACGTCGTGGAATATACACTCCAGTTTGTTCCTCTCCCCAGCATTTCAGCCTACTTGCAGTCTCTCAACCTGGAAGTAACTTTAATTGAACGGCTGATTGATACAGTTCAAACTTACGACCCCGCCCAAGCAATCTTGTTGCTAATTAATGAAAATGGACGAGCGGATATTAACCTACTGCAAAATCTCAAAGTTTCTCCAATGGATTGTTATCAACAGGTGCAACGACGTCGGGTAGAGTTCCAGCTTGATCAATCACCTGGAGATTTGTATGAGCAAAGACTCTGATTTGATGGATTGGCAGCAAGAGTTTATTGCCACAAATTTGTTGGCGATCGGATATAACGCCTGGGCAGGCTATTTGGTTGGCGAACGCGGTGCTATCATTTGTAGCGCTAATTCTCCGACAGTTGGCATTGCAGGAGAATCCTTCAAAACCTACTTTATTAGGCGATCGCGTCTTGCTGCCTTTCTGAACGCCTGGTTAGCGGCTCCTGATACCGTGATTTTGCATCACCATTTTATGAATGCCCACATTCTGGAAACGGTGGATTCTTACAATCCAACTACTGAATTGGTATTCCTGCTGGAATCATTTAATCAGGTGACGTTCTTTTACCTGAAAAATCTACCCATCACGCCACCCCAATGCTACGAGCAAGTTTGTAGAAATTGGGAGGAGTTTCAGCCATCCGTTTGTTCATTGCCAGAGAAAAACAGAGCCGTAACACAGCTCAATCCTATAGATTCACCAAACTCCAACTTCACTACTCAAAAGTGATTCATTATGCTCAAGTACTATTTGCATCGCGCCGGGAAAATTTCTACATCAGTTCATCCGTTTGTGAAACACCAAACGATATCCCAATCTGATTCACACCCTCAACCTTGCTCAATAGCAACCATTGAATGCGCTCAAAAATCTGTTCTTTCTAGATTTAAATCTATTTTTCGCCAAAAACACTAAACGTTAATGCAGTCAAATTAATTTGAGCATTCAACATGATGAACATTTCCTTATTGGCAATTCTCCACTGGATGGGCTTCGCCATCGCCCTTCTTCTGATCTTACTGCTGATTGGGTTAGGACTTTACCTGCTATTTCCCCGCAAATATCAATCTGTCGATTCTGTTGCCAATTCCTATGATGATTGGACAAATGACGGTATTTTGGAATTCTACTGGGGCGAACATATCCACCTAGGGCACTATGGCTCTCCCTCTCGCAAAAAGGATTTTATCAAAGCCAAGGAAGATTTTGTGCATGAGATGGTGCGCTGGGGCGGTTTACACAAACTTCCTCCTGGAACCACTGTTTTGGATGTGGGCTGTGGCATTGGCGGCAGTAGTCGCATTCTGGCACGGGAGTATGGCTTCCATGTGACTGGCATTACCATCAGTCCTCAGCAAGTTAAACGCGCCCAAGAATTGACACCACCTGGGGTGAGTGCCCAGTTCAAAGTGGATAATGCCCTGGCACTGTCCTTTCCCGATGCCAGCTTTGATGTAGTCTGGTCGATTGAAGCGGGACCACATATGCCCGACAAGGCACAGTTCGCCAGAGAGCTATTGCGCGTTTTGAAACCGGGTGGCATTTTGGTGGTTGCTGATTGGAATCAGCGAGATGATCGTCAGCTTCCACTCAATTTTTGGGAAAAGCTAGTCATGCGACAACTACTCGATCAATGGTCTCACCCCGCGTTTTCTAGCATTGAAGGATTTGCAGAATTACTAGAGGCAACTGGATGGGTTAAGGGAACGGTAGAAACCGCAGATTGGACAGAGCAAACGCTTCCCTCTTGGCTCGATTCCATCTGGCAGGGAATTGCTCGTCCAGAAGGCTTAGTCCGCTTCGGTCTATCTGGTTTTATCAAATCAGTGCGAGAAGTTCCCACATTGCTGTTAATGCGACTGGCATTTGGCACCGGACTTTGCCGATTTGGGATGTTTCGGGCAGTGCGGGCGAATTGCACCATGCCATCTACAACAATGATGGAAAAAATGATGGAAAACCAGATTGTGTCTGTTTAGGTTCTCAGGAAACGCCATGTCACAAGAGACCTTATTGGTTTGTATCCTCTGCCAATCCTCTCAAACTGAAGAGAGGCAAGCAGATTTGAGCACGGGACAATTCCTGTTCAATCAACTCCAGGAGGGGTTGGAAGCTGGTAGCGAAGCTTGCATCCGTCTTCAACCTGTTCGCTGTATGGGAGCGTGCGATCGCGCCTGCGTGGTAGCATTCATGGCTCCCAACAAGCTCACCTTTATTCTGAGCCAACTCTCCCCGTCCAATTCAGTTCCAGATCTGCTGGAATTTAGCCGTCAATATATCACGGCTTCAGATGGCAAAGTTCCCTACAAAGACCGTCCTGCGACCGTCAAACAGAACATTCATGCAGTTCTGCCGTCATTGCCGAACCAACCTTAAAATCACTTTGGAGTCAATCATGCACAAAATTCCTGTAACCGTCGTCACAGGGTTTTTAGGAGCTGGAAAAACCACCCTTGTGCGTCATTTATTGCAGAACAATCAGGGTCGTCGCATTGCCGTATTAGTGAATGAGTTTGGTGAAGTCGGGATTGATGGCGAACTGTTGAAATCCTGTCGGGTTTGTGATGATGACGAAGATCCCAATGCAAATATATTGGAACTGGCAAATGGCTGTTTGTGTTGCACCGTGCAGGAAGAATTTTTGCCAACCATGCAGGCGTTGTTAAGAAGACGCGATCGCCTCGACTGTATTCTCATCGAAACCTCTGGTTTAGCCCTGCCCAAGCCTTTAGTACAAGCCTTTCGCTGGCCCGAAATTCGCACCGGGGCAACAGTAGATGGAATTGTGACTGTTGTCGATTGTGAAGCCCTTGCGAATGGTCAATTTGTGGGTAATCTGGATGCCCTGGAAGCGCAACGGCAAGCGGATGACAGCCTGGAGCATGAAACTCCGATTGAAGAACTGTTTGAAGACCAATTAGCTTGTGCGGATATGGTCTTATTATCCAAAGTCGATCGCGTTGATTTAGCAACTCAACATCGCATTCAGCAATGGTTAAAAAAAGAACTGCCAAACGGTGTAAAAATTGTGCCTTGTAAACAAGGAGAAATTAGCCCTGATCTATTGCTGGGGTTTAATGCCGCTGTTGAAGACAATCTCGACTCTCGCCCCAGCCATCATGATACGGAAGAGGAGCATGAACATGATGAAGACATTACTTCGGTTCATGTGGTGCTCGACCAGGAATTTGACCCGACAGAGTTGGTCAACCGCTTGCAAACGTTGGTTCAGCAACACGAGATTTATCGGATTAAGGGGTTTGTAGCGGTGCCCAATAAAGCCATGCGTCTAGTCGTTCAAGGTGTTGGCAATCGATTTGATACCTTTTACGACCGCCTCTGGCAACCGAATGAATCCCGTCAAACTCGTCTAGTGTTCATTGGGCGATCGCTCAATTTAAAGCCAGTTTCCGATTCAATTCAGGAAAGGCTCAAAGCTCGGTGAGTAAAACGACATTCAAGTTATTCTGAGGTGAGAAGCAGCTTTCGAGTCGGGATCAGTGCCGGGTTTTAGGAAAACGTTTTAGGAAAACAATGATGGGTGAATTCTCGCGCCAGGTTACGCCACTCCATTGTATCGGAGGTATCATGAGTTCAGTTCAAAGGTTGACCCTTCCTGCAAATGAGACGTTATCAGTAGCATGGCGATCGGCATCCCGATCGTTGGCATACGGGCAGTTCTGGCAAGCCTTACTGATTGGTGTAGGTAGCCTCAGCAATCTGGTCTATACCTGCACTTTGCCCTTCATTTGTTTAGGTGTAATTGCCGGAGCCACCCTGCCACGCCGCCGCGCCATTGTCACAGCAACGATTGTCTGGTTTGCCAATCAGCTTTGCGGCTACACTCTGCACAACTATCCCCGCACCTTCAATTGTTTCGTCTGGGGACTGGTGCTATTGGCTGGAACCCTTTGGGTGACGCTACTGGCTGGTTACAAACCGCTGTTTAGCCAGGGGGCGATCGCTCACCATTGTCTTCGCTTGACGGGTATGTTCATCGGCGGCTTTATTTTGTTTGAATTAGTGATTTTAGGAGCTGGATTCCTCTTAGAAAATCAGTGCGTTTTAACAGTGCCGATTCTATGGAGCATCTTTATCAGCAATGCCGTGTGGTTAGGTTCTCTCACCCTTGCCCATGCTTGCCTGGTTTGGGATAGGATACGCTCAGGACATCACCGTAACTTTTCCGACTCAACACTTTGATGAACTAAATGTGCCCCAAATCAAAATCCAGATGTCATGTGCATACTTGCATACCTAGTTGGTTGATAATTTGGTTATTCCAAAGCCAAATATTAATGATTTGCTAAAGCGTTTTGTTACCCGAATCGCTAGTACACTTGGTTGGTTCATCATACCTGCCAAAGCGTTGTCATCAGGCATGACAGCGAGGTGTCTAGTTAGCTTGTTTATCGAGCAAAAGCACTTCGCACTCAATCCAATTAATCACCTGATTAAGTCCTTTACCTGTGCGTAAATTAGTAAACACAAATGGACGAGTTCCCCGCATTTGCTTGGAGTCTCGTTCCATCACGTCCAAATCTGCTCCCACGTAGGATGCTAAATCAATTTTTGAGAACTGGCTTGCGATCCATAGCGCTGCCCAATAAATGGGGTCATTCGCTGCTCAAAGGCAATCCCAATCCACTCTAACAGTTCTGCAACCAACTGAATCGGCAGGAGTCAAGATCGAGGTTTCCGTGAATCAAATCGGGCAATCTAAACTGCCCAATTGAAACCCTACCCGTCCCCAGAGCAGTTTGTCAGACAGAGAGAGAATTAACAGATCGTCCGGCGCAGCTTCCACCACAATTGCCACACCGCCATCAAACAAGTCTACGGAACGGGGTCAGGAAATGTGGACGGTGCGATCGCCCACGGTATACCCCGCTTTATGGGGACTCAATCACTCTTCTGGGACTAGAGGTTGGGAACAGTCATCGTCTCACTAGCAGGCGATGAGGGGGACGGTTGAGCGGTAACCACAGCGGTTTGCAGCCAGATCAGTCCAAAACAGCCAACGAATTGCCAATGAAATTTCACGAATTTGAAATCCAGAAAACTGAAGAGCTGAGTTTTTGCGTTCAGCTAAGTAATTATAATATGAAAATAATTATCATTTTTTAGATTATGAGCAGTTCTGTTCTTCAGTCCCCTCCTCATCAAACCAGCGCTGAAAGGCAGCAGCGGCTTCGTCATACTTGTGCCCATGTGCTGGCAATGGCAGTGCAAACGCTGTTTCCAGAGACCAAAGTGACGATCGGACCCTGGACAGACACTGGCTTCTATTATGATTTCGATCGTCCAACTCCCTTCACCCCTGACGATCTCACTCGGATTGAAACCGAGATGCGCCGCATCATCAACGCCAATTTGCCGATCATTCGAGAAGTGGTCGATCGCGATCAAATTCGGGCAGAAATTGAGCAACTCCACGAACCCTACAAACTAGAAATCCTCGATAGCATTCCCGCTGATGAACCCATCACGCGCTACTTCATTGGCTGTGCAGATACCCTAGAAGGCGTGACAGAGGCTTCTTTGTTTCATGTCTCTCCTGACAAGTTGACCCAGAAACAGATTGGCAAGGATTGCTGGTGGGATTTGTGTGCGGGTCCTCATCTCAACTCCACGGGGGAAATTAACCCCGATGCTTTTGCTTTGGAAAGTGTGGCTGGAGCCTATTGGCGAGGGGATGAAACCAAACCGCAGTTACAGCGGATTTATGGTACGGTCTGGGAAACACCCGAACAGCTACAGGCTTATCTCACCCAGAAAGAAGAAGCTAAACGTCGCGACCATCGCAAATTAGGACAAGAGCTTGATTTATTTAGCATCCAGGAGGATGCAGGCGGGGGACTGGTCTTCTGGCATCCGAAAGGGGCACGGATGCGGCTCTTGATAGAAGACTACTGGCGCAAAGCGCATCTGGAGGCAGGGTACGAACTACTCTACACGCCGCATATTGCCAATCTTGATCTCTGGAAAACCTCCGGTCACTTCGATTTCTACCGTGAAAACATGTTTGACTCGATGGAGGTTGAGGCGCAGCAGTACCAGCTAAAACCGATGAACTGCCCGTTTCATGTGCTGACCTATCAAAGTCATTTGCATTCTTACCGAGAACTCCCGATTCGCTGGGCGGAGTTGGGCACCGTCTATCGCTACGAGCGATCAGGTGTGTTACATGGTTTGATGCGGGTGCGCGGTTTTACTCAAGATGATGCTCATATTTTCTGTCTGCCCGAACAGGTAGCAGACGAAATTTTGGGCGTGTTGAATTTGACTGAGCAAATCCTGTCGGACTTTGGCTTTACTGAGTACGAAGTATACCTTTCCACTCGCCCTGCCAAATCTGTGGGTACGGATGCCATTTGGGCATTAGCGACGAATGCGCTGGTTCAAGCCTTAGATACAAAGGGCTGGAATTACGTGACGGATGAGGGGGGTGGTGCGTTCTATGGTCCCAAGGTTGACATTAAAATCAAGGATGCGATCGGGCGTTTGTGGCAGTGTTCCACTATCCAGGTCGATTTCAATTTACCGGAACGCTTTGATATGGAGTATGTTGCTGCTGATGGTTCACGCCAGCGTCCGATTATGATTCATCGTGCCATTTTCGGTTCACTCGAACGCTTCTTCGGCATCTTGATTGAAAACTATGCTGGGGACTTTCCCCTCTGGTTGGCTCCAGTCCAGGTTCGATTGCTGCCTGTGAGTGATGATCAACGAGCGTATGCTACTGCGATCGCCCAGCAATTAAAACAACTGGGATACCGGACTGAAGTCGATTCCAGTGGAGAGCGTTTGGGTAAACAAATCCGCACCGCAGAACTGGAAAAGATTCCTGTCGTTGCGGTTGTGGGTAAACGAGAAATGGAAACTCAGACCTTGAGCGTGCGAACCCGCCAATCAGGAGAACTCGGTCCGTTAACGTTGTCAGACCTTCAAGAAAAAATGCAGCAAGCCATTGAAAATAAACAACAGATCTAGATAAGACAAATAACAGATTTAGATTGGAGAAACTATGAAAGTTGCATACGTGTTCACTCATCCTCGGTGTGGCACCTAAAAACTAGGGCAAATGATTCTGCCTCAGCTAGAAGCTAGTGTACATGGGGTTGAAGTCGTGGGAATGTTTTTCTTCGATGACAACTGCTTTGTTTTGCGAAAAGGCGATCCGATCGGAGAACGATTAGCAAAGGTCGCCAAAGAACTGAACATTCTGTTGATGATGTGCGATCTGTGTGCGCTGGAGCGCAGTTTGGCAGAAGGGGAACCGCGCTGGTGCAACCCTGACGGTACCGGGCGTAAAGAACCGGGAAATTGCGTTGTGAAAGATGTGGTGGAAGGCGTGACCGTTGGCTGCTTCCCAGATTTATACACGGCATTGAGCACCAATCTTCCCGATCAGGTCATTACGTTGTGAGGATAATCCCATTTTTGTCGTTAGCGTGTTTGCGCTGCTGGTTCCGTTGTGCAACCCTGCCTACGCTGATGCCAGTTGCCCAACGGTTACTAAAGCTGAGATTGCTACACTGTTCGAGCAATGGGATCAATCACTGCAAACAGGTAAACCGAGCGAAGTTGCTAAAAATTATGCGGATGAGGCGATTCCAGTTCCTACGGTTTCTAACAAAGTGCGGCACACCCATCCTGAAATTGAGGATTACTTTTAGCGGTTTCTCAGCCTCAAACCTGATGGTCGCACATCACAGCAATTCCTCAGTCTAGCCAGTGGTCAACCACCTGGAATCGGGTTGCCAGCGATCGCTGTTGGCCATTCCTGCTGATTGGAACGGGCGTTTTCAGTAGCATCATCTATCCTCATCCACCGTTTGTCGCATTTGGCGCGATCGCCGGAACCACCCTCAAACCTAGACGAGCCATTCTGGTTGCGATGTCGATCTGGTTGGTGAATTCAAGTTTATGGCTACACCGTGCGGCAGTATCCCTGGTCAGGAGATTCGCTACTGTGGGGATTCATGTTGGGTGTGGGAACCCTCATCGTGGCGGCATTGGCATCACTGCGTCCGAAGTTTAGTCAGAAGACATTGAAAGAACATTGTTTATGGCTGGGTGCAAGCGTATTGCTTGGCTTTGCGGTGTTTGAAAGTTTGATTCTGACCGTTGACCGGTTGCTAATAGGCAGTCATACTCTGACTTGGGCGATCACTCAAAGTGTGTTTATCAAAGAAAGCGTTTGGGCGATCGGACTCATGCTCATCCACCTTCTCTTCATCCGTTTCACCCATCCAGCACATTAATTTTCCACTCCCCACTCCCTACTCCCTCTTATGAACTTATTTTGTGACATCCTCCCGACACTCATGCTGACGCATAGAGCGCGGGCTTCTCAGTGACT
>NZ_JBRAGO010000114.1:0-12873 GCF_052746595.1 Leptodesmis sp. | reverse complement strand
CCGGTATTGTCTGGCTGACCAATCCCGACTTTAACTCAAGCAACTCAGATGTTGTGATTGGTGCCATCCGGACAACCTTCACGTTCTAATCTGCTCAAACCAGCAACCCGGTTTCTTGTAGAAACATTACCCCAGAAAAATCTGGTCACTGCATCGGTTAACTTTATTGGCTGGCAGGTCGGATGGTGTTAGTGGCATTAAAAAATTACTGCATCAATGGGTTGTCGGTATTCTGACCTGCTAACGTTCGGTTTCCTTCAACCCTAAACTGCCAGAGTTCTGCCTCAACCCAAAGTACTTGTTGAATTCCAGCTTTCATCATGGGCGAAGATATGCGCTCTCAAACCAGCCTGGATGCCGTGGTCACCGTTGTGGATGCCAAGCATATTCACCAGTACTGAGATGTCGATGAAGCGATCGAGCAGCTTGCCTTTGCCGACGTGATTCTGCTCAATAAAATCGATCTGGTCACGCCTGCAGAACTGGATGAATTAGAGCAACGCATCCGCTCCATGAATGCAATGGCAAAAATCTACCGGACAAAGGACGCTCAAGTAGAAATGGATAGCATCCTGGGAGTCGGAGCGTTCGATCTCAGTCGCGCTCTGGAGATTGATCCCAACTTTTTAGGCGAGGATGCTCACGAACATGATGAAACCGTCGGTTCCGTGGCGATTGTCGAATCTGGTGCGATCGATGGTGAAAAACTGAATATTTGGCTGGGTAAATTGTTACGCAATCAAGGACCCGATATTTTTCGGATGAAGGGCATTCTCAACATTGAGGGCGAAGACAATCGCTTTGTGTTTCAGGGGGTTCATATGCTGTTTGACGGCAGAGCCGATCGCCCCTGGAAGCCCAACGAAACCCGCAAGAATGAACTGGTCTTTATCGGTCGCAATTTGGATGAAACACAGCTAAAAGAAGGCTTCCGGGCGTGTCTGGCATGAAAACAAAAGCACAACTGGAATTTCAACAAACCTGGCGAGGCAGTTTGTCAGACTATGTGACGGCGATCGCCTGGTCGCCCGATGGTTGCTGCTTGGCGGCTTGTTCCGCGGCTGGGGAGGTGATGTTAATCAGCTTGCTAGGTTTCCAATCTACTCTTCTCCAGAGTGAAACGGGATACTCAATTGATTGCCTTGCGTTTTCCCATGATGGGCAATTTTTGGCGATCGGAGGGCAAGATGGGCAGGTGAAGATCTGGTTGCTTCAATCGGGTTTGCCAAAACTGATCACCACGTTAGAAAACAAATCCGTTTGGGTCGATCGCCTGTGCTGGAATCTGACAAAGCATGAGATTGCCTTTAGCCTGGGCAAGTATGTTCAGGTTTGGGATGCTGATACACAGCAAGTTGCAGCGACGCTTAACTTCGAGGCTTCAACCGTCCTGGACCTTGATTGGCGTAGAGATGGTAAATATCTTGCTCTGGCAGGCTATCAAGGGGCAAGGGTCTGGAATGCAACCGATTGGGATGCAGAAGAGGAGGCGCTAGATATTCCCTCGGCAACGGTGGCGATCGCCTGGTCACCCGATAACCAGTTCATTGCTGAGGGCAATCTCGATAGTACTCTAAGCGGGATGGAGTGGGGTAATCCGGCTCCGTGGCTGATGCAGGGCTTTCCGGGTAAAGTGCGGCAACTGGCATAGTCTGAGGTTCCCACAAATATTGGTGTGCCGATGCTGGCATCCTGTAGTGGAGCTGCTGTGGTTGTTTGGGAACGCGATCGCGATGAGCGCGTTGGTTGGGCAAGTCGGATTCTGGGTAATCATCAGGGAGTGATGCAGACGATCGCCTTTCAGCCCGGTTCACTCTTGTTAGCGTCGGCAGCAGAGGACGGTTGGGTTGCCCTTTGGCATCGGGGCACGCGACTGATTCAATCGCTTACAGGTGCAGCTAATGGCTTCTCCTGTCTCACCTGGCATCCGCAGGGACGTCAGCTTGCTGCAGGAGGATTGGATGGTGAATTGTTAGTCTGATCACAGGCTTTCCGAGGTCAGGGATTTGGTAAACGATAAGTCTCTTATCTTAGTACAAGACAAAACCTTGAAAAGATTAGCAGGAAAGGGGTTAACTAAATAACCAAGTCACATGAAACCCGATGAGCAGATTACTCAATTCCGATGTGTTTTGCAGCCCTATTTGGCAGGCTTGCCCAATGAATTCGCGATCCGTACACAAAATTTCTAGTTTAACGCCAAGCTAGATTTGGTTAGAGCGGGAACAATACGATCGCTCACAGCTCTTGCCCCTGATAAATTTCGCGCCGTTGGACCAACTTGCAACGCCGCCAAACCACCCATGATAAATAACTCGCAGCGTTGCCAGCGCAGATGCTCATCCACCACAGGCAACCCCTTCACAACTTCAATTGGGTAAGTCTCTAAAACGTCTTTCAACAGCGGGTGCTTGGTTGCATTCAACTGGCTACCCGTCGCCAGCCAGATGCGATCGATGTTTTGATCTTGAAGGTACTGATGCGCCGCTGAACTATTACAACAAACTTGCCAGTGTTCTCCGTTCCATCTCGCGCTACGCACCTCGCACTGCTCATAGAACACAATCTTCCCATCCCGTTGCAATCGGCATAATTGCGTCAGGATTGCGGGAGTCATCGACCCTCCGTTTCTTGCCTGCTGAATCATTTGCCAGCGAGTGCTCCAATCCGGTTCTGACCAGAAGTCCTTAAGATACTTCGGTCCCAGCCAACCAGGGTCAGCATCAAACAGTTTTTCGTATACCCTTCTTCTAGACATGAGAAAAACCCGTGCGCCACGCGCGATCGCACCAATGGCTAAATGACCGCTGGTTAATCCACCGCCGATGATCAGCACTCGTTCCCCTTGGAGTTGTAGCCCTCGCAAATCAACCCGTCCCGAATGCAAGAGACGATCGTTTGGATATGGTGTTGCAATCTGCTCAACCCACTCCGGCACCTGCGGGATGCCACCCCCATTTGCCATCACCACTCTCCGGGCAATCTGTGTTTGACCGTTGGATAACTCCAAAAGAAAGCGCGAACGCCGATGGTGGCTAAATGGTATGACTCGCGTCACTTGGGCTGGGTAGACACAAGTCTGTAGCTGCCAGCGACGGATTATGTCCTGGCAAAAGTCCTGAAACAGGCGAGTTCCGGGCAAATCATAGGGGGGAAACAGCTCATCAGGGCGAGCCTCGGCGAAAGTACGAAGCGCATGAGGGTCAGGATCGGGTTGATGGACGGCAGGCGATCGCAGATGAGGAATCTCAAAAGCAGCAAATTGATGATTCCACTGGCTCATCCAGGTGCCGCTAGGATCGAAGACGATAAATCGCCCGCGCATTGATTTTTTCTTTCGCAATAGGTGAGTCACCAGTGTTAGAGCATGGGGACCTGCTCCGACGATCGCCAGGTCAATGGAGTCTGGAAGTGCGAACACGGCATCAGGCATGGATTAATAGCTGGGTTGTGAGAATGATTATCTGAATTGTGAGAATGATTATCATTTTTTAGTTGTATTATAGTATAATGGGTTGCAGCCAATGAAGCATGAGGAGAAAAATGTCTCTGAACGTCAGTGAAGCCCTGATTCAACAGGCTGCGGCAGGCGAGGTAGATGAGAAGGCCTTTGTTGAAACCGTCCGGCAATCGTTGCCCTATGCCTGGAATATCGTCGAGCAACTGTCCTACAGCACTCACCAGGAAGGTGAGGAGTGGGCAAACCATGCAGTTCCCCCACCCAACGAGCAGGCACGCGGGCAATTGCTGCGGATGGTAGGTGGAGATGCGTTCGGGGAGCCGTAGAGCGGCACTTTAACGTGAAGTTAGCCTTTCAAAACTGTCATAATCTAGCAGCCTTTCGGCATGATTGTTTAGATTATGCCTGCCTACCGTAACTTCACCTCGATTCGCAGCCAAATTCTCAATCAAACCCCTGAACTCAAAGACTGTTAAGACACTGGATGCAATCTTTAAACATCACCCTGGTATCTGGGACACTGGGTGCTGGTAAAACCACCTGGATACGGCAGCAGGTCAATACCCTTAACCAACC
This sequence comes from Leptodesmis sp., assembly GCF_052746595.1. NCBI lineage: Bacteria > Bacillati > Cyanobacteriota > Cyanophyceae > Leptolyngbyales > Leptolyngbyaceae > Leptodesmis > Leptodesmis sp. Next base: position 8,837 of record NZ_JBRAGO010000114.1, on the reverse strand, counting down.
AGCCGTCTACTTGAACTTGGGTGCCGGAGAAACGTCAGTTGATGCAACCTATTTGGCAGCCGAAGTTCCTAGTCTTACCGTGTTGTCTGTCAGCCAGTTGACCGAATTTCTGGAGCAACCGATCGCCGAGCGTCCCATCTACGTTGAATTGGGGTTTCATGTGGATTTGACATCCCTGATTCTGCCTGAGCGGATAGCAGGCTGTCAGCGAGTTGCCGTATTGCCGCCGGGAATGAGAGATACAGAATGGCATGAGTGGGCAAATCTCGTCGTTACGGGAGCTGAGACTCCCATTACATTACAAACGCCTCATCTCTGGCGGTCTACTTTGACTGGGCAGGTGTTTGACCTTGCCAGCCTTAATACGTTTTGGTACGAACTCACCCAGGGGGCATATGGCCATGTTCAACGTGCAAAAGGCGTTTTTGATGTGGCTGATGGGCGATCGCTCTATTTTGACTTTGTGGCGGGACTTGCTGAGACGACTTATCTTGAACTGAATTTGCCGCTTTGGTGCAATGGCAGACCCGATCGGTTTAGCGGCATTGAGGTAGTTGGTGAAGTACTGGATCAAGAAGCAATCGCTGAAACAATCAAAGCTTGCTGCTTAGAAGACCATGTGATTGCATATTACCAACAACAAATTAAAGACTCATTAGAGCCAGGAGATGAGGTGGCATGAAAATCGCGGTGATGTCTTGCATTCACGGCAATTATGAAGCATTGAATGCTGTGCTCTCGGATATCGATGATCACAATGTAGATAAGGTTTACTGTCTCGGTGATTTAGTGGGATACGGACCTCATCCTAATGCGGTGGTGGAGATGATTCGCTCTTTAGATATTCCCACCTGTCAGGGATGTTGGGATGAAGACATTGTGGAAGGGCTAAATGCTTGTGAATGTAGTTATCCATCGGTTTTGGCAGAGAAACGTGGCAAGTTAGCACATGAGTGGACGAACCAGGTGATTCACCCCGAAGTGCGAGAATATCTGGCGCAGTTACCCCTGAGTTTGCGGGATGAAAACCTGTGCTTTGTGCATGGCAGTCCCCACAACCAGCATGAGTACTTGTTACCAGAGATGGATGCGTTTGTGGCAATGGAGCGTGTGCTGGCATCGGGTGCCGATATCTTGTTTTGTGGTCATACCCATGTGCCTTATGTGCGGTCGCTCGATGCTGGACAATTGCAAATCCGCGTCAAACTGAGTGGAAAATCAGAACCTCAAGATAACAGCTTTTCTGCGCCACTCAAGCGGATTGTCAATGCAGGTTCAGTCGGTGAACCCCGTCATGGTAGACCGAATGCCACGTACGTGATTTATAACAATGACACGGATCAAATCACGTTGCGAGAAGTGGAATATGACTATCAAAAAACCTGTGCCGCCATTATTGAAAAAGGCTTGCCGCCGATCTTCGCGTGGCGATTAGCCAGAGGGATGGAATTTGCCGAACGCGCCGATGATCCGACTCATGTGTGTGAGCGATAGTTATGAGCGAAAATCCCTTTGACTTTGATCAAAATCCCAATCTACCAACGGCTGACTACGACATCGCAGTACGGCAAAATATTCCGGACTATGATGCGATGCTCACCATGCTGACAGCTTTATTCCAACTCTATTTGACGGATGATGCTCATATTCTTGTGGTTGGGGCAGGCGGTGGCATCGATACAGTGCTGCAACCAGCTTACTCGTGATGCATCTTCTACCCGATAATGGCACTAAGCTGGATTACCTCAAGGCGATCGCGTCACGTCTTCAACCGAGTAGCCCGTTTGTGCTGGTATATTCGCATAGAGATAAGTAATCAGAGGTGTTTAAGCGTTTGATTGATGGCTGGCAGAAACGAGCACAAATGGCACAAATGGCAGGGATGGAAGCACAACGGCTCAGCGAACTTGCTGACGGAGTATGGCAAAACATCCAATGTATTTCAGAAGAACAAACTCTGGAGTTGCTAGCTCAAGCTGGTTTCACCCGAACAACTCGTTTTTATGCTGGCTTTATTTTCGCAGGCTGGTTCGCGTTTACTGAATAGATGACCATTTTCAAATTACGTTCAAATTACGAAGGCGTGTAGTATCAGATGACCTGTTGGGCAATTTTAAGTGGCATTGAAGGAAATTTAGCAGCTTACGAAGCGGTATTGGCAGATATCAAACGGCAACGAAACCCGGTAGAAGAAGTGTATATCCTGGGGGATGTGATTGCGGCAACCCCTGCCAGCATCAAAGTGATTCAACGAATTCAGTCTCCTCGTGCCAATGAGCCTGTGCCCCAAGTGTGTCAGGGATGGTGGGAAGAACAGTTGCTGATCTTATATGGCTTAGGACGAACCGGAGAACCCACTGAACTGATTGAGCGATATGGCATGGAAATGGTGAAAATCCTGTGGGATGCGATTCCGCGAGAAATGGTGGAGTGGGTGCGATCGCTCGACTTCGGTTTCTTTGAACTCGACTGTTTGTTAATTCACGGCAGTAGCGTCAGTGTGAGCGATGAGCTAACACCGGATACACCCCCAATTCAGATGCTCGATCGTCTTATGCGGATGGATGCTAACATCTTATTTTGCGGTCGTTCTGGATTGATTTTTCAGTATCAGATTCAGCAAGGTACGGTGACATCTAGTATTACGACGTTAGATCAAATGATTTCACCGCAAGTAACCCAGGTGAAACCGCGGCAAATTGTTGGCGTTGGCAATGTTGGACGTATTCCTGGTCAAGCTACGTATACGCTTTATTACCCTAATTCCAACCAAATTGAGTTCAAGACTGTTCGCTACGGCTCTGGAAAAGGATTTCAAACCGTAGAAGGTCGCGTTTATCAGTAGATTTCTAGATTGTGTGAGAGAAACCGCGCAATCACGAATGAACTTTATGGGTGCAGGGTTCACAGAGACCGAAAAACTCTAGTGTGTGATAGTAAATTTTGAACGGAACTGAAGGCTGTAAGTGCATTTCTAACTGCTGTACCGGGCAATGGTCGAGCGGGAAGGATTGACCGCATTGCAAACAGGTCAGATAGTGCTGATCGGGCGTAACGAGGCTGTAGAACGCTTCGCCGTTTGCCCCCATCCGACTTTTGATCAATCCATGCAATTTCAGTGTTTCTAATGCCCGATACACGGTTGCCAGCCCGATCGTCTGCCGTTGGCGCAGCAGACCATATAGCTCCTGAGCGGAGAGGGCATTCGCTTGCTGGCACAGCATATCGAGCACAGCTTGCTGATTGTGAGTCAGACGAGGTGAATGGGTTGCACTTTCTTGAGAGGGTGAGTCACTTTTCACAACGAGTGCCGTATAATAAGCGAATGATAATGATTCTCATTATATTATGAGTCTAACTGAAACCTCAACACCCACACCTCAAACTCCGCAGACAGCAATTGCTCCTTCTGATTCTGGCGGTCAAGCCAACTCTACGATGCTAGCGCTCACTTATCGTCCCCGGCGGTTGCGGCGAACTGACACTCTGCGTCGCATGGTGCGGGAGAATATTCTGCGGGTTGAGGATTTGATCTATCCGCTGTTTGTGATGGAAGGGGATGGGCAGCGGGAAGAAGTGCCATCCATGCCTGGTTGCTACCGTTACACGCTGGATCTGCTGCTGGATGAGGTAAAGCAGGCGGCTGAGTTAGGAATTGGGGCGATCGCTCTATTTCCCCTAATTCCCTATGAACAGAAGGATAATGCGGGGACTGAGAGCTACAATCCCGATGGCTTAATTCCTCGCGCGGTGCGAGCGATTAAACAAGCTGTTTCTGATGTCCTGGTCATCACTGATGTTGCCCTCGATCCCTACAGCAGTGAAGGGCATGACGGCATTGTGCAGGATGGCAAAATTCTCAACGATGAAACGGTTGCGGTGCTGGTGAAACAGGCTCTTGTTCAGGCAGAAGCTGGAGCTGATTTTGTTGCCCCATCCGACATGATGGATGGTCGCGTCGGAGCAATCCGCAAAGCGCTGGATAAGGAAGGCTGGATCAACGTGGGCATTCTCGCCTACTCCGCCAAATATGCCTCTGCTTACTATGGTCCGTTTCGGGATGCCCTGGATTCTGCACCCAAGTTTGGAGACAAAAAGACTTATCAAATGGATGCCGCCAATGCAAGAGAGGCGATTAAGGAAGTGGATCTCGATATTGCTGAGGGTGCCGACATTGTGATGGTCAAGCCTGCACTGGCATATCTGGATATTATTTGCCAGATCAAACAGCGCACTCATTTACCTGTTGCAGCCTACAACGTCAGTGGGGAATACGCCATGATTAAAGCCGCGGCGGAACAAGGTTGGATTGACGAGAAAAAAGTGGTTCTGGAAACCCTGACCAGCATGAAACGAGCCGGGGCAGACTTAATTTTGACTTACTTTGCTAAAGATGTGGCGTTGATGTTGCAACGGTGATGGGAGTAGGAAATGGGAAATGAGGCTCCTCCCTTATTCCCTTACTCATCAAACTCAAAACTGCTGTAAATACGTGAGGATACTTCAGATGATTCATTCAAACACAAGATTACAACCATCCAGCAATCTCGTCCGGCGGTTGTCTGTTGCGGTGGTGTCGGCGATTGCACTCAGCCTGGGAAGTTGTGCAACCAATACGCCTTCCGGTTCTGGATCGCCTCAATCAAATGCGTCTCCGGCGGCGGCGACAGCAGATGAGTTGCAGGTAGTGACGACCTTTCTGCCGATTACGGAATTTACAAAAGCCGTAGCGGGCGATCGGGCAGAGGTAACTCAACTGTTACCTACCAATGTTGAGCCCCATGACTATCAAGCAAAGCCGGAAGATGCCCAGAAGTTGGCGAAAGCCGATGTGCTAGTGCAAAACGGGCTAGGGATGGAGGAGTTTCTGGAAGACCTGGTTAAAAATGCAGGGAATGCCAACCTGAAGGTGATTGATTCCAGTCGGGGTATACAGACCATTACGACAGAATCGATCGAAGGGGAAGCCCATGACCATGACCACGATCATGGCGCAAATGAAAAAGCTGAAGCCGGACATGGACATGATCATGGAAAATACAATCCTCATATCTGGCTAGATCCAAAGCGGGCAATTCGGCAGGTAGAAAACATTCGGGATGGGCTGATTGCGGCAGATCCAGCAGGAAAAGATGTGTATACCGCCAATGCATCTGCCTACATTCAGCAGTTACGGAATTTGGATGCCGAAACCACAAAGCTGCTACAACCCTACGCCGGGAGAACCTTTGTCGTCTTCCACGACTTTGCGCCCTATTTTGCCCAAAGCTATAACTTGAAGGCAACGTTCCTGGTTGATGTACCAGAGGAAAATCCCTCTCCCGATGATGTGAAGCGAGTGATGGATGCAGCGAAGGCAAGCAACTTGCAAACACTTTTGACCGAACCCCACAGTGGACAAGATGCGTTTGCATCACTGGCAAAGGATTTGAACGTGCGGGTGAGCACCTTTGACCCGATGGAAACGGGAGGTAGTGAGGCACTCCAGCCCAATTACTACCTCACGACGATGCGGCAGAATGTCAAAACTTTGGTGAGCGCTTTTACTGGGCAATCAACTCAGTCCTTTCTTCCCCTCTGGACACCGCAACCCGTTGCTGCTGTGCCGCAGAGAGTTGGGTTTCGGTTTTAGGAGGGTTGCTTGAGAGAGCTCGTGCTATCGGTTGAGCAACTGACGGTTTATCGCGAAACCTATGCGGCGGTGCAGGATGTTTCGTTTGAGCTAGAGGCGGGTACCGATACGGCGATCGTTGGTCCCAATGGGGCGGGCAAAAGTACGTTGGTACAAGCGATTCTGGGGATTCTGCCTCGGCAAGCAGGAGATATTTTTATCCTGGGGCAACCTCTGTCTCGTCGAGGTTTTCTCGCACCTGCCATTCGTCAACAGATTGCCTACCTGCCGCAAAACTTTCTGTTCGATCGCCGGATTCCCATCACCGTCGAAGAACTGGTGGGATTGGGATGGGACAAGTTAGGGTTTCAGGTGCCCTGGAAAGACCACCGCAAACGCCGTCATGCCATTCGTGAAGCGTTGGCACGGGTCGATGCTGCCCATCTCAGACATCAGTTAATCAGTAGGTTGTCGGGAGGCGAAACTAAGCGCGTCCTCCTGGCATACTGTCTGGTGCGTCCCCGTCGTCTGTTGATTCTGGATGAAGCTCCGGCAGGATTAGATGTGCGGGGTGAATCAGAGTTTTACCACCTATTGTACCAACTCAAACGAGAGCAAGGCTGGGCAATCCTGCAAATTTCGCATGATTTGGATATGGTGCGCCGACACTGCGATCGCGTTCTCTGCCTTAATCGCACCTTACTTTGCCAGGGCATTCCAGAGGTAGCCCTTTCCCCCGATAATCTCTCGGCTGCTTACGGGTCTGAATTTGTTCGCTATCGCCATCAGCATTAACTCTATTCCCTTATGCCTACCGAACTCAGCCATATCGTTGAACTGTTTCAACTGCCCTTTATGCAACGGGCACTTTTGGGTGGCGTTCTCACCGGGTTAATGGGCGGGATGCTGGGGAGCTTCACAATCCTGCGCCAATTGTCTTTCTTCAGTGATGCATTAGGGCATTCAGCTTTGTTGGGCATCAGTATTGGTTTACTGATCGGCATTAATCCATCCGTTGTATTGCTGCCCTTTGCTGTCTGCTTTGCTTTGGGGGTCACGTATCTGTTAGAGCGCACTCGGTTATGGACCGATGCACTGCTGAATATCATCTATTCTTCATCATTGGCGATCGCCATCATCACCCTCAGCTTTGTCGGACAGTACAAAGGTGGACTGAATAACCTGCTATTTGGCGATATTCTGGCAGTGCGAGAACTGGATTTAGTCTTTAGTGGTTTGTTATTGATTGCTTGTACGGTGTTTATTGGTCTAACGTTGCGAACGCAAATGTTGCTGACCTTGCATGAACCATTGGCGATCGCCCGTGGAGTTTCGGTTTCGGCTCATCGTACCGCCTTTATTGTCTTGCTGTCGCTGGTAGTGGGCATTTCGATCAAGGCGATCGGAGTGTTGCTGGTGAGTGCGTTTGTGGTGATTCCTGCCTGTGCTGCCCGACTGCTGAGCCGAACATTCACCAACTACGTGGTGCTATCAGCAGGATTAGGGGCGTTGAGTGCTGTGGTTGGGATGCTGATTTCGGCGGCGTTTAATTTGCCTTCTGGTCCCAGTATTGTGGCAACCCAGTTAGTGATTTTTCTAACGACAATGGCACTGCCCCGATTACGTGCTTTAGGACATGGGTAAATGTGCAATGTCTGGATCTGATATCACTCCCGAAATTTTGCAGACGATCGAGATTCTGGAAGCATTGGAAACCTTGCTGGACAAGGCTCCCAATGCTGAAATCGAGGATATTTTGCAGGAAGCCTGGATTAAGGTGAGTGAAACCTTCCCAGATGATTTCAAAGAGGCTACGCGGGAAGATGCCGGAGCAGAGGGCTTACGGCGCTATATCCGCATCAAGGCATTTTTTGAGAATCCCACTGAGAACCCCATCACTCCAGAAGAATTAGAGGCATATTACCGCAATCGTGAACCCGTGGATGAGGATTCAGCGGAGTTTTTCTTTCCAGAATGAGGGGAAGATCTAACGGGAGCAGGGGAGGAGACTGGATGAGTGAATGTACTGTGTGTCCAACAGTACCTTTGCCGTCTCTGTAGAAAATCAGAAGATATGCGGAAAGATTCTGCCTAGCCTGCATTATTCATGAGGGGTGGTAGACGGGGGGAACTACAGCAGTTCTCAGATGAATAAACCACAATGAGCGAACCAACTAAGGGCATCATCACAAGAAATACACTCGTTGATAATCTTGATCAGAGCTTGGTCTAGTGCGTCTCTCGTTCGAGCTTTCGCCAAGCGTAAGAGTTGTTTGAGTTTTGACCAGCACAATTCAATCGGTGACAGGTCAGGAGAGTAAGGGGGTAAAAACACGACTTTAGCGCCAACCGCTTCGATGGCTTCCCGCACGACCTCTGCGTGATGAACCGGTAGATTATGCGTCACCACAATTGCACCGACCCACAATTGAGGAATCAAAATCTCTTGCACATAGAATAGGAACACGGCAGTATTGACACTGCCAACGATACTCAAGGTGGCAATCAAACCATCAATACTCATCGCGCCGATCAAGGAGAGATTTTTGCCACCATCCCCGGGTGCTTCGCTGTCATACAAGCGTTCACCGACTGGGGCACGCCCATAGAGGCGAGTCATCCCCAAATGAATCCTGGTTTCATCAATGAACACTAAATTGCGTGGGTCTACTGTGAAACTCCAAAATCGGAAAGCAAAGCGCAAAGCTCTGACCCGTTGCGTAGCTTGTTGGGAGGCAATCAGCGTTTTTTTTGACGCTGAACTTGAGTTGGCTCACCACCCGTTGCATAGTCGAGACACTCACCTCGACCCCAGTTTGTGCCGCAAAGCGGTCACACAATTCGCTCAATAGGGCATTCGGTTGTTTCTGGACGAGGGCTTCAACGATGGGTAACTGCGCGTTGCCCACCTTCGCAACGGCTCCTCCCCCATGCGGTTTAGGTTGCACGCTACCCATTTCCCGGTAGTGTCGCAGCAGGTCTCGGATGAACGATAAACTCACTTTGAATCGTTCTGCCAGTTGTCGTTGCGATCCGGCTTTTGCTTGATAAGCAGTGAGAATTTGCTCTCGTAAATCAACCGACAAAGGCGCAGGCATGAGTGGCTATTTCCTAATTTCGCGGGTCTCAATTAGACTACCAGATTGTGGCTTACCCAAGCAGGAATGGCTGTAACCCTCTTTGGTCACTCTAAGCGGATGAAAATAAGTGCTGTAGGTTCAACTGA
>NZ_JBRAGO010000113.1:0-12906 GCF_052746595.1 Leptodesmis sp. | reverse complement strand
CAGATTAGCACTGACACCACCACCTCGCGTCAGCAGGTGGTCTGAGCTTCATGAACGGGGCATTTCAGACAATCAGGGGAAACGATGACTCCAAAAAGTCATGCTTTAGTTTCAAATCTAAACGCTCTTGGAAGCCTGAATGAATTCAAAAGAAAAATCCCAAGAAAGAACAACCCCCTTAACTTGAACTCATTACGAACATGGGGATCATTTATTCTTAGAATTATTGGCTCAATCATAAGCGTAATTTCAAGAAATAACCCTGAAAATTTTTAGTAGATATTTTTAAGGGCTTAGACTTAGAAGAAGTAGCCTAAGCCCCTCGAATGTCTTATTATCCCTACAGAAGGATTTACGGTTTTCCCCAGTATTTTCCCTATTTTTACTCCTAAAATGGAGGAGTGGTCTCTACAGAAGTTCAGTGGTTTTGCCCATTCAAAATTTATTTGCGTCGGGAACCATTGGATAGACAAATGCATCAGAGAATGGTGATATTATCTTGATGGTTTCCTGATTAAACCATCTCCGATTCGTTGAGTACTTGGTAGAGGCTCATCAAAATCAGCGACCTTTCCGAGAATTCCTGTTGAACTGGTGTAGCTGATAGTGAATGAACCGACCCCCGACACAAGTGAGGAAACAAACTATTATGGAAAGCTCTCACTATACGACCGAACCTCCTCAAGATGCCCGTCTTATCTGGGTTGCCTCCGAAGTCGCGATGCCTGCGACGAATGAAAAATCTCACAAACTTAAAATTCAATTTGCACCGCTGCGTCCTATTCGTGAGTGGTTAAATAACATTGAGGTGAGCGATCGCCAAATGGCTCGTACCTTCTGTTCGGTGATTCCGGCCCAATGTCCCTTTGAACGCACCATTTCTCTGTTTGGTCGGCCCATCGTGCATATTCCACCTCTGTGTAAGCTCAACCCGTTCTATGAGGAACTGGTTGCTCTGCGCTTTCGATCGCTCTGCTACCTGGCGGATGAGTGTGGCGAGGACATTTCTCCTTATTGTTAATTCAGTATTAAATTTGTTGACTGAAGCAGTTCCGGAATTGGTACTCCCTACAATCCAGGTATCTGTGTTGAGGTCCCTACAGTAATGCTCAACACGGTTGATGCTACCCCACAACTCCTACGGGGAAGTTGTCTAGGCGGTCAATCCATTCGCTAACTTGAAATCCCTGAGTCTAATCAGTCGGCATTTCTCCTGAATGTTGAGCAGGTCAATGCGCTCAATGCCTAATATCTTCTGCGATCGCTACTCAAGGAGACTGGACGCTATGCGGTTTTAAGTGAAGGATTGGAATCAAATGTTCTACCACTATTCTTCCTGGGGTTTGCCTGCGCAACCGTGCCTGATCGTTCCTGACTAGCGATCGCAGGTTCCTCCACGAATAGCCCTAAGGCGGTGGATAGTTGTAATGACAGGTTGTTCCTAATGACCGCAGCAGTGCTTCCCGTCAGCCTCAATGCCAGAGCCTTGGCCATTAGCAGCGCAGGGGAACAACCTTATTGTCACTACACCTAATCCCTAACCCTACAAAACCTTTGGATTAGATAAAAGACTACCGACTGAGGCAAGGCTTTCCATTACAATATTTGGGGTTTTCGACATCCACATGCCATGCCGCGCCGTAACGATCTCCAAAAAATTCTCTTGATTGGCTCTGGGCCGATTGTGATTGGGCAAGCCTGCGAGTTTGACTACTCTGGCACCCAGGCTTGTAAAGCCCTGCGAGACGAGGGATACGAGGTAGTCCTGGTGAACTCCAATCCGGCCACCATCATGACCGACCCGAGCATCGCCGATCGCACCTACGTTGAGCCACTGACTCCAGAGATTGTCGCGAAAATCATTGAAAAAGAACGACCGGATGCGCTGTTACCAACGATGGGCGGTCAAACGGCCTTGAACCTGGCGGTGGCACTGTCGAAAAACGGCACTTTGGAACAGTATGGGGTGGAACTGATTGGGGCGAAATTGCCTGCGATCGAAATGGCCGAAGACCGCAAGCTATTTAAGGAAGCGATGGAGCGGATCGGCGTGGGGGTGTGTCCCTCTGGCCTGGCGAATACATTAGAAGAAGCACGAGCCATTGCCCAGCAGATTGGCAGCTATCCGTTGATCATCCGTCCGGCTTTCACCTTGGGCGGTACGGGGGGTGGAATTGCCTACAACCAGGAAGAATTTGAAGAGATTGCCCAGTCCGGTCTGGATGCCAGTCCCGTGTCTCAGATTCTGATCGAGAAGTCGCTGCTCGGTTGGAAGGAATACGAGTTGGAGGTGATGCGGGATCTGGCTGACAATGTGGTGATCATTTGCTCGATCGAAAACCTGGATCCGATGGGAATTCATACCGGGGATTCGATTACCGTGGCTCCGGCCCAGACCCTCACAGATAAGGAATATCAGCGATTGCGGGATGCCTCGATCAAGATCATTCGGGAAATTGGTGTAGAAACAGGTGGATCCAATATCCAATTTGCCGTCAATCCGGATACTGGGGAAGTGATTGTAATTGAGATGAACCCCCGTGTCTCGCGTAGTTCGGCGCTGGCATCTAAGGCTACTGGCTTCCCGATCGCCAAAATGGCGGCCAAACTCGCAGTCGGCTACACTCTGGATGAAATCCCCAACGACATTACCAAGAAAACTCCAGCCAGCTTTGAACCGACGATCGACTATGTCGTCACCAAAATCCCGCGCTTTGCCTTTGAAAAATTCCCCGATGCCCAGCCTGTTCTGACGACTCAGATGAAATCTGTGGGCGAAGCAATGGCGATCGGGCGTACCTTCCAGGAATCCTTCCAGAAAGCCCTGCGATCGCTGGAAGCGGGCCGTGCTGGATGGGGGTGTGACAAGCAGGAAAAATTGCCCAGCTTGGAAACTATTCGCGCCAACCTGCGGACTCCCAACCCAGAGCGAATTTTCACTGTACGTCATGCCTTTTTAATGGGGATGGCGGTTGAGGAAATCTATGAACTGACCGGGATTGACCCCTGGTTCCTGGATAAATTGCAGGAACTCTTGGAAACCGAGAAGTTCCTGAAACGCACGCCTCTGGATCATCTCACCCGCGAGCAATTGCTGGAAGTAAAACGTCAGGGCTTCAGCGATCGCCAGATTGCCTTCGCCACCAAAACCACGGAAGATCAGGTGCGGGCCTATCGGAAGAGCCTGGATATCATTCCCGTTTATAAAACTGTAGACACCTGTGCTGCCGAGTTTGAAGCTTTTACCCCCTACTACTACTCCACCTACGAAACGGAAACGGAAGTTCTACCCTCCACTAAACGGAAAGTGATGATTCTGGGGGGTGGCCCCAACCGGATTGGCCAGGGAATTGAGTTTGACTATTGCTGCTGTCATGCCTCCTTTGCCTTACGGGAAGATGGCTTTGAAACGATCATGGTCAACTCCAACCCGGAAACCGTTTCCACCGACTACGACACCAGCGATCGCCTGTACTTTGAACCCCTGACTAAAGAAGATGTCCTCAATATTATTGAGGCCGAAAACCCTGAAGGGGTGATCATTCAGTTTGGGGGGCAGACTCCCTTAAAACTGGCGCTGCCATTGCAGAGGTATCTGGAACAGGGGCTAGGGATCGGGGATGGGGAATTAGGAACCGGCCCTAATTCCCCATCCCTGATCCCCAAAACCCGCATCTGGGGCACGTCCCCTGACTCGATCGACATCGCCGAAGACCGGGAGCGATTTGAGAAAATCCTGCGCCAACTCAACATTCGCCAACCCTCGAATGGCATTGCTCGCAGTACTGCAGAAGCGCTGGAGATTGCGCGGCGGATTGGCTATCCGGTGGTGGTGCGGCCCAGTTATGTATTGGGCGGTCGAGCGATGGAAATTGTCTACTCGGATGCGGAACTGAAGCATTACATGACTTATGCTGTGCAGGTGGAACCTGAACATCCCATCCTGGTGGATCAATATCTGGAAAATGCGATCGAGGTGGATGTGGATGCGATCGCGGATAGCACTGGCCATGTGGTGATTGGCGGCATCATGGAACACATTGAGCAGGCCGGAATTCACTCTGGCGATTCTGCTTGTTCGCTACCCACCGTTTCCCTTAGTCCTGCCGTACTGGAGCAAATTCGTACCTGGACCATCCAACTGGCTAAAGCACTGAATGTCGTAGGTCTGATGAATATTCAGTTTGCCTGCCAGGGAGAACAAGTCTACATTCTGGAAGCGAACCCCCGTGCCTCCCGAACGGTTCCCTTTGTGGCCAAGGCGATCGGCGTTCCTCTAGCAAAAATGGCGGCCCGGATCATGTCAGGCAAAACCCTGGAGCAACTCAATTACACCCAGGAAGTGATTCCCAACCATATTGCGGTGAAGGAAGCGGTTCTCCCGTTTGATAAATTTTCTGGTACAGATCCCATTCTGGGGCCAGAAATGCGATCGACCGGAGAAGTGATGGGCATTGACTCGAATTTTGGCACCTCCTACGCCAAAGCCGAGATTGCCGCCAATCAGCGACTTCCCCTCAAGGGCACCGTGTTTATCTCCATGGCCGATCGCGACAAGTTGGCGATTGTTCCCGTCGCCAAAGAACTCATTGATCTGGGATTTCAGGTTGTCGCCACCGTCGGCACCCGCAAAGTTCTTATGGAGCATGGCCTGGAGGTCGAACTGGTACTGAAACTGCATGAAGGCCGTCCCCATGTCGTTGACTGGATCAAAAACGGACAGATTCAATTAATCATGAACATTCCCAGCAGCGAAGAAGCTCGAGCGGATAGCCGCATGATCCGTCGCACGGCTCTCATGTATAAAATCCCGATCGTCACCACAATGGCAGGAGCGAAAGCCACTACTGCCGCCATCCGCTCCCTCCAATCTCAATCTCTATCCGTCAAGGCATTGCAGGATTATGTGAGAGTGTGACGAGGTGAAGGGATGATGAGGTCAGAGGGGAAAAAGTGCCTAGCATGGCTTCACCCCTTTCCTCCTTTCCCTCACCATCTATCCCCTTTTCTGAGAATGAAGTAAAGTTTTTTGTAGTAGCTCTTAACTTTGCAATTGAGCCTGTCCCCTGGGGGCATCTACCGGGATGGCAAAATTGTAAGAATACTGGCTTTTGTCATCCAGGATGCATTTGCAAATCTCGGTTTCGGGTATCCTCTGTTAACGCCCTTGCAACACTGAACCCTTTCTTAACCTTAATTTTTCTAAGAAATCTCTCTTAAGAGGGGCGTTTCTTGCTCAGAAAAGATACAATATTTAATAATGTTGACCACTCAGCGGTATCTCCTATGACTATTCAGTTTTTTCTACAACTCAATAGTGTGCTAGGGTTGTTCTTCGCTCTGCTAATGGCTGAATTAGTTATTTCTAAATCTCAACGTCAATCCTCTACTGTTGCAGTTCCGGTAAAAGTTCGCGAAGATAAATAACCCCATCTCTAAAGATTGTGGCTATTTGCTTCATTCTTTCAAGCAACGAGATGCTTAAATCCCCGCTAGCCCGATTTGGAAAGGCAAGATTACAAGTTAGAAATTTTGGCAATTGGTATTTTGGATTTCTAACTTTTAGTTTCTTCATCATTCTTCGTCTCCTGGTTTAGTTCCCTCAACAGAGCCTCCACCTGGTTTTATTTACTCCCATCATCTCCAGACAGTGTTATGAAGACTGCTCAGACTTCCTCAGATCTAGTCCGTACTTATTTACGAGAAATTGGTCGCGTTCCCCTATTGACTCACGAGCAAGAAGTTGTCTATGGCAAACAAGTTCAGCGAGTTACTGCCTTATACGAAGCACGAGATGCCCTAGCTGAGAAGCTCGGCCATCCTCCAACTGTGAAGGAGTGGGCAGAAACTGTTCACTTATCAGAGGCAGAACTTCAGCAGGCAATTGCCGAAGGGGAAACTGCCAAACACAAGATGGTTGAAGCGAACCTAAGATTGGTCGTTTCCGTTGCCAAAAAGTACACCAAGCGCAATGTGGATTTGCTGGATCTGATCCAGGAAGGTACGATCGGGATGCAGCGCGGTGTAGAAAAATTTGATCCCACGAAAGGCTACCGATTCTCGACCTATGCTTATTGGTGGATTCGGCAGGCGATCACTCGGGCGATCGCTGAAAAAGGCCGTACCATTCGCCTTCCAATTCACATTACAGAAAAACTGAACAAAATTAAGAAAGCCCAACGGCAACTTTCTCAACGACTGGGACGGGCCGCAACCGCGACAGAACTCGCCAAGGAACTGGAACTTACTCCCAAACAGGTGCGGGATTACCTGGAACAGGCGCGGGCACCCCTGTCTCTGGATTTACGAGTGGGTGATAATCAGGACACGGAACTGGGCGAGTTACTGGAAGATAATGGGGAGTCTCCAGAGGATTTCGCTCTCAACTCTTCCCTGCGGGCTGACCTGGAACGATTGATGGCAGATCTTACCCCCCAGCAACGGCAGGTACTCTCTATGCGCTTTGGGCTGGATGATGGACAAGCCATGACCCTGGCCAAGATTGGCGACTTACTGAATATCAGTCGGGAGCGCGTTCGCCAGATTGAGCGGGAAGCCCTCAGCAAACTGCGGAAACGTAAGGCTGCGATTGGCGAATACCTCGCTAGTTAAATCATCCTAAAGCTACGATCGCCCCTGTATGGACACAGTTAGCCAAGTCTGTACAGGGCTTTGGCTTATGCAGGGTGAGTTCTGTTTGCTAGGCTAAAGCAGTACCTCATGCCTATCCTGACTCATGCGCGATCGCTACTTAGACTTGATTGACCGCATTGTTGCCGCCACCTTAAAGGGGGAAATCCGTTCTAAGGAGCAGGTTTATCAGATGCTGCAGGCCGAGGTCAGTAGCGGTACGGGTGAACTGTTTGAGCGGTGTTTGCAGGAACAGGTGGACGAGGTTCAGGGAATTTTGAAAACCGAGCGGGATGAACTGAAGCAGGCCAAGGCAACCCGAAAACAGCGGGCATTAAAAACCATCCAGGGAGAATGGGAACGCTGGCAAAAGGAAAACCAGGCTAACTCTGCCCTCTCCTCAATGGTGCAAGCCTTGATTGCTGCAGAACCGACTGATCGGTTGGATATTCTATTGCACGCGATCGATCCAAATCAGCCGCGCACCCTTTCCCGTGAACAGTTGCAGCAGTTAATTGCCCTGCTGGAGGCCGCCGATCGCTCTGCTGCTGCAGAACCAGGAACCGCAAATTTAGGCGAACTGGCAGCGGGGTTAAAGCAGGGCTTAGCAACCTGGCTAGAACTGGAAACCCAGGTTGTAAGTTGGATCTACGACCAGAGCCAGCGATCGCTGGGCTTTGGGAATCAAATTGAACAAACTGGCCCCTGGAGCAGTTGGGCAAAAGCCGTCAGTTGTCCCGGATTAAAGCAACTGTTTGAGGATCTGGCCCGCCACCAGACGGTCACAGCAGCAAGCATTCCCACACCCATGAGTGTACGGGACTGGGTGGAAATGGCGATCGTCTTGCAACGGTTGCAATTGGGTTTAGTCACCTGGTTTGACAAGCAACCTTATGATCCGGCTGCAGGCAAACGGTTGTCGATCGCCACGTTTCTCACCTTTTCCGTGGTTTGGAGCCAGCTTTCCTACCGCTTCTTGGAATTGAGCCAGTCTAATTTGGCAAATGCTTGTTTTCAGATGATTTTGCAGGCGCTGTATCAGTTCACGCAGCAGGGATATTTTCCGCTCTATGGGGGGCTGTTTGCTGCTTTATCAGGGGAACCCCTGCGAGCCATGCTGGAGTATCTGGATCAACCTTTGCGTCAGGTGCCCAATACTCAAAGCAAAGCCCGCATTCTTACCCTGCTTGGCTATTCTCAACGGGCATTGGGCCAGTACTCCCTGGCTTTAGAATTCCATCAGCAAGCGTTGGAGATTGCGCGAGAATCTGGCGATCGCCGCTGTGAAATTGCCAGCCTCAATCACCTCAGCCGTACAGCCGTGATGCAGGAAAACTATACGGTTGCCATTGATCAGAGTCAACGGGCCTTAATTCTAGCGCGGCAGGTGGGCGATCGCCTGGGAGAAGCCAATGCCCTGGCCAACCTGGGCTACAGCGAAGTGTTTCAAGCTCAGCAAAATAACCAGTTGGATCCTGACCTGTACGGACGGCTGCTGGATTATTTGCAACAGGGAATGAAACTGTCTGAACAGATGGGTGATCGTCCCAGTCAGGCATTGTGTGCCCATAGTTTAGGTGTGGTGCAGGTGGTATTAGGCCAGCATCAGGAAGCCCTTACCTCCCTGGGCCAGGGATTGCAGATTGCTCAGGCCATTGGTGATGTTTTCTTACAGGGACTGAACTACATCTATCTGGCCGAGACTTATCGCAGCCTGGAAAACATTGAGATGGCGATCGTCACAGGTAGCTTAGGCATGTATCTGTTGCATCAGATTGGCTCTGAACAGTGGCGACAACCGGCAGGCATTCTCAGCATTTTGCAGGGTCAGATGGGTACGGAACAATTTCAAGCCGTTTTGGATAAGTACCGCGCCCAGTTTCTCCCCCTGATTGGAGTAGACGGCTATGATTATTTACCAGTGCTGCTCCAGGAATACCAGCGATAAACTTGACCCTCATGACTCTCAAGCAAACTCAACTCCTGACCCTTGATTTTCTGCTGGATCACGCTCCTCAACCTGCTGCTTACCTCGATCGCGGTACTGGCCCCACGGTGCTGATGCTGCATGGCTTTATGGGGAGTGCCACCTGCTGGTTGCCGCTCATCGATCGCCTGCAATCTCATATCCGTTGTGTAGCTCTGGACTTAATGGGATTTGGCGACTCCACAAAACCCGCGATCCGATACGACGTTGCCAAGGAAGTCGCGTTTGTCCGGCAATTTATTCGGGCGCTGAACCTGGAACCCTGTTATTTGTTGGGCTATTCCTTCGGCGGTTGGGTGTCTTGTGCCTATGCCCTGGCCTATCCCGATGCAGTGACCGGATTAATGCTGGCGGCTCCAGCGGGAATTCGGGATGACAGCTTCTGTGGTCGGTATGATCACCTGCGTCCCTTACTCTGGCAAACGCCCCTGGTGGATTGGGCACTGACTCTGGTAAAGCCGATTGCCCATTTCACCGGACACCAGGAAGCTATTAATAAGATTGCCTGGATCCGGAGTGAACTGAATGCCCAACCTGCTGCTCGATCGTTTCTCGTAGATCGGATGCGACCGGAGGATGCGATCGACACCGTTGAGCAGGAAATTCATCGGTTACGGGTACCGACGCTGGTCATTACAGGCGATCGCGACGAAACCATTCCCCTCTGGCACAGCGAAACCTACGCTCGTGAAATTCCTACAGCAACCCTGGCGATCATTCCCAATGCCGATCATTCCCTGCTTCGTGATCATGCTGACCAGCTAGTAGATTTGGTCTTGCCTTTTGTCGGCAATCCAGTTCCCACAGATTCCGCTTATCTTTATAATCATTAATATTCGTTTATTTTTTGTAAAAGTAACGGGATGGGGAAATTATGACCGGATTTCTGTCAGGATTCTTTGGATCCAGACAAAAACGCGCTGAACAGCCTGTCAAACAGGAAGTAAAGCCAGAACCTAAAGTATCTCAACCGGGTGTTGATGCCTCTGGAGCTTACTTTTTAGACTTCGATCAGGCTCAGACATTAGGTGATATTAACTATATGCGAACCGCCAAAACGGTGAAGCGTACCTTTGCCAAAACGGTGAGCCAACCTGAAGAGAAAGTATTAATTCAGAACATTTCCGCGAATCAGGCTGAAATTGCCAGACAGGACAAGCAAGAGACTTTATCTCAGGCCAACGGTTCTGCATCCGACCCTCAAGTCTTGGAGCGTCGCCGTTCCGACAGTAGCCTGGATATGTTCCGGAGCATGGCCAAAGACCTGCGCAAATTCTAAGGCAGGTAAAGACAGAAGGAGGAGAGCAGACGGCAAGCATAAATTCTTCTCGTTATCTTCAGTTCTCTGCCCTCTGCCTGCTTACGCAAACTGAAAAGAGGCTACAAGGGCGTAGCTCGCTGATTCCCAACCCATGTCACCATATAGACTGCTTTCATTTGCAATGACTGGTGTTCATGCTGTCTGTTCTGTCTTCCCTCGTTCTAGCCCAAGCGTCCCCACCTTCGCCCTCCCAGGAAATCAAAATTCCTCAGGAAGTTCGAGCGCTGCCAGGAAAACTGGATGCGGTTCCCGTGTTTAACAGCAATAGCCCAGAACTGGTGCAAACTGAAGGAATTCTGCTCTCCACCTTCCCTCCTACAGGTAAACGCACTCCATCCGCCCATCTCAACTTGCCACTCCAAGGGCGATTTGATGTGTTTACCCATCACATTGCCAAAGCCCTGACTCCTGACGATCTGCGAACCCTGTATTTGGGAGTGATTTTACATAATCCTGGCAGGCAGCCCGTAACGGTAGATATATTGCAGGCGGCCAGTTATCTCAGTCAACCAGATGCCCCATTTCTGGATCTGCCTGCTTATGTGGATAATCCTCTAGGAACAGTGTATGCAGGGCCAGGGAGCCGGATTACCAGTGACATTCTGCGGGGCAAACGACAGGAAAGCTTTCCCGCACAAATTATTATTCCTCCCAAACAAAGTCAAATGTTGCTGAATCTGCCGATTCCGGTGAAGGAGTTGAATCCTCCATTGAATGGGCGATCGACCCTCATTCGCGCCTGGAGCAGTGGCCCGATTTACATTGCCAGTCTGGCCCGGTTTGCTCCCACAACGGACACTGGGGAAGAACGGGCACCCACCGTTGAAGAATGGCAAACCCTGGTAAATACAGGAACTCTGGCTGGCCCACGGGACAAAACTCCCACTCCCCCGGATCAGCAAAAAGGACAGATTATCTATGGTCGCGTGGCTGGGGTGGCAAAAGGTTCCCAATGGGTTGCGGACGTGGTTGATCCTCCCGGCATTCAATTAGATAATCCCAATACCTGGTATCTCAGTGTGCCAGCTACAGGACAGGCTTTTTCCTATGGTTTAAGTACCCTGCGCGGGGGAACCCTGGGCACAGGGCAGGTGCAGACAGCCAGGATGCTCGTACGTTATCCAGATACGGCTTACGAAGCACATGGCAATTATGCGATCGAATACAATTTGACCTTGCCGTTACAGAATCGCACAAATGAGACGCAAACCGTGGCTATCACCCTTGAAACCCCCATCAAGGAAAACCAACTCCAGAACGGTCAGTTGCGCTTTCTAGAACCACCCGCTAAGAATGTGTTTTTCCGGGGAACAGTACGGGTGCGCTATACGGACGATCGCGGATTGCCGCAAACTCGCTATGTGCATCTGGTACAACGGCGCGGCCAGCAAGGTGAACCTCTGGCAGTGATGACGATGAAACCAGGTGAGCGCCGCTTCGTCAACGTTGGCCTCCTATATCCACCCGACTCCACCCCACCGCAAATTCTCACAGTGCGATCGCTACAAGCAGGAGACGTGAAATGAAGCTGAAACGAACCCCACTCATTTTATTGGCGATCGCCACCCTACTCGGCCTCGGAGTATATCTCCATGAGAGCCAGCAAGCTAACCAGCAGCAGGTAAGCCAGAACCAGGGGCAACCCCTCTTCACCTTTAAGGAAGAAGATGTGCAGGCATTTACGTTGAAAACGCCGCAACACACGCTGGTCTTTACCAGAATGGCCGCTTCTCCGGCTCCCCAAAAATCGGGAACCCCCCCCTCTTCTGGTCCTACTGCTGATGCACCCGTCTGGCAAATGACGAATCGAAAAACGACCGCGGCCAGTAATGCATCCGTGGCTTACCTGTTAAACCTGTTAGCAACGGCGAAACGGGAGAAAACCTTAACAGTTCCCACCGCGAAGCAAGCCGAATTCGGATTTGATAATCCTCTGGCGATCGTGGATGTGACATTGAAGGATCAAAAAACTCATCGTTTGGTGTTGGGCAATCCCGATTTCAACCGCAGCTACCTGTATGCCCAGGTAGATCCGCCTGAGAAACCCCAACCGGAGTTGTCAGTATCCCTCGTGACCATGGATTTTGAGAATGCGGTCAAACGCCCTGTACCGGAGTGGGAAGGACAACCCCAAAAAGGTAGCCAAAATTAAATGTGGGATGCCTTAGGCAGAGCCATAAGGACGAAGCATGCGACAGGAGATTTTAGCTTCATTGCAGGGGCTAATACCTAAATGCTTAGCTCCTATCATTTAAATCAGAAAGAGCGCCGACGACTGTCCGTGTTTCGTCTCGGCGCTCTCGCTGGTTCGCTCCTCACACTCTTAAAGTATATCCGACCGTCACAGGTTTGTCACCCCTTTGCCACATCAGAAAAAGTTATAGGGCTTAGGGATAAATACCTGCAATCCGATCAGCGGCATGCGACCTGCCAGTTCTTATCCTTCTGTTGAACTTTCAGCACCTTACAAGATGCGAGGAATGCAGAGAACTTACTGCCATTCAGTTGCTTCAGGACAGCGGTAATGGGTTGCTGGTAGCGTCTATAAAAATGGGTGCCCACAACCCCAATATCGACATACCCACCTGCTACATTTGCTGTAGCCTCTTTCGCAATCTGCACTAATGCCGCTTCTAGCTCCGTCGCCTGTTTGAACGGCTTGGCTACGTTAACCTTTGTTGTGTTTGCAGAATTAGCGATTGGGGTAGCTTGCTCCTGAGCCGCTGAACTGGTTCCAACTGGATTTGGCACAGCGCCACCAGCTACCTGAAACAGGCTGATATAGATCTCCTGGTAATCAGGAGGTTGGTGTACGGCAAAGTCTCTCGGTCGATCGAGAAATAAATCCCCCTCGCTTTCTTACCCGGACTGTGGGTGGTAACGGCCTGACTGATAGTGAATCCGTTCTGTTTGTGAAACAGTTGCGAAATTTTGGAGAGAGGCACCCATACCTGCCCACTCTGGCCCT
>NZ_JBRAGO010000112.1:0-13162 GCF_052746595.1 Leptodesmis sp. | reverse complement strand
AAGCCTTTGCTGAGCGCATTCGTGGGTATTGGGGCGTAGAAAATAAGGTGCATTATGTCCGAGATGTGACTCAGGAAGAAGATGCTTGCCACATTCGCACATCACCTCTCATTCAACTTTGGGCTCTGGCACGTAACTTTACCCTCAATTTATATCGTGATCAGGGCTTTCAAAATATGGCTCAAGCCCAACGTCGGGCTGGGTTCAGCCTTAATACACTGTGTACCCTGTTTAGAATGAAATAACCCTGTGGCGCAATGGAGGGAATCAACAACCGAATTAAATTGATTAAACGGCAAGCTTATGGCTTTGTCAATTTCAACAATTTTCGAGAAAGACTATTAGCATGCTTCCCTGATTAGATAAAGTTATCACCGTGCTAACGGGAGAACCAGACTGTTCTGCACCCATGTCTGCACAGACTGTCCACTCGTGATTGCCTGTTGCAAAGCATCGATTTGTTTGCCAGTTTAAAACTGCTGTAAAGATTGTGCTGCTTGTAATCTAGAGATTTCAACACCGCGACGATAACCAGCAATGCCTACCGAGGATACTAATGCTAAAACTACTATGGGTAGTATCGTTTCTTTCACAATCCGTATCCTTTCTCTCCAACGCTGCTTCTTTGCTTTTCTTCCAGATACCGTTTTCGCCACTCCAGAATGGCTGTAGCCAGGAAATCGTGGAAGATCTCATAGCGGGGTATATCGGATTGGTCCGTGCCAACCGATCGAATAATCCGCTGATCTTTGGCGAGTTTTTGGAGTAAGTCATCCAGTTCCGTTGACTTACACCCAACCAGGTTCGCCAGATCAGCCACGGAGTAGGCATACTTGGTTCCTGAAGGGGTTACCAGATACTGGAAGCTTCTAGCCGCAATGTCTTGCTCGTTGGCAGAGAGGCCATGCATGATCTCAACTACGTGATCCTGAACAATCTTCTGGATGGCACTGGTAATTTTTTCGGTGTCATCTTTGGCGTTGCGATCGGCCAGTCGAGTTAACATTTGCAAGTTCAAATAGCGGGAATTGGCTTTCACCATCTCATCCCAGAGGCGAATCATCACCAGTTGCAGATATGGAGTAAGAAGTTGATTTTCCCGAATTGGTTCAAGTTTATCCAGTCCGGCACGTCCGTCACCGCCTTGTTTAACCCGAGGAATTCTCTGTAATAGTGCATCCACCAGATCGGGAGTAATCTCAACAGCTTGTTCCGGTGCAACTTTCTGGTTGTAGTGCTCAATGGGTTGCACGATCGCCTCCTGGGCCGACGGCTTATCCAGGTACTCAAGCGGC
The DNA here is from genome assembly GCF_052746595.1 of Leptodesmis sp. Lineage (NCBI taxonomy): Bacteria > Bacillati > Cyanobacteriota > Cyanophyceae > Leptolyngbyales > Leptolyngbyaceae > Leptodesmis > Leptodesmis sp. The sequence continues at coordinate 11,867 of NZ_JBRAGO010000112.1, read as the reverse complement.
AAGCAAATATCCAGAATCCCAGGAATGTACTCTCTCAGACGATTCAACTTGGCATAGGAGTCCTCTCGCAGCGAAATGAGAAAGTTAACGTGCAGATCTGGGTAAGCGATCGCTTTTGAGATCTCAGCAATTAAGCCTCCTTCCTGTTCTTCCTGGGGGTGATATTGGAAGTACTCCTCAAACTGATCCAGAATAATGAACAATCGACCATCCAGACTGTCTTCTCCAAGCTGCTCAATCCAGGCTTGGAGAGTCTCAACAAAGGAGAGTCCAGGATCGGGAGGCTGCATCGGGAAGCCACTTTGCCCCATATCCGCAGCAATTTGTTGGATTAGGCTTTGCAGGGGATCCTGCTGCCAAAAACGCTCACCTTCCAGCGATGGAAAAATGACTACAGCCAGTTTCGGACACCCATAATCCTCGATATTTTGCTGGGCTTCTTGCCGCAAAGCATGGATCACTCCCGCTCGCAGGACTGAACTCTTTCCGACCCCACTTTCTCCGTAGAGAATCGTTAATGGCCAGGACAGGAGATTGTTTATAATGCGCTGCGTATCCCCGGATCGTCCAAAAAAATCTCCGCATCGGCTTCAGCATAAGGGTTAAAGCCCTTATAAGGGACACTGGGGAAATTTTCAGTCATTGGATGAGAACTGGATGGAAAGCCTTCTGCTACAGATGTTGTCACTCCAACCTCAGCTTGTACATCTGAATCGGAGATGGTTTCCTGGGTCATATCGGGGTCGGGTACCATCTTGTTCTCTCCTTACCACTTCATTTCACTTGCTCTTTAAGCTCCTGCTTGAGGGCACTTACAAAGTCTTCTAGGGAACAGGCAATTGACAGCAATTTGACATTTCGCTAATCTTCCCACATCTTTTTCTCTAAATTGCCAGGTTGAGATTGATGGACAAGTTGCGACTTGTTAGGGAGTTTATCTTCTTGCCATAATCGATGCACGATCAGTTGCAGATCCGAGTCATTCGGGCTGTATCCCAAGAATAAAACACTACTCTTTTTAAGAATACTACTTAATGCACCTGGCAGATTCTTGGTCGGAGCACTGGCCAGATAATTCAGATGATCCTCAGCCACCACAAAGTTGTTCTCCCAGGTGCCATATAGTTTCAGAATGATTGGGTGAGGTACAGGCCCTTTTCCATCTGTGAGCGAACTGGGAGTTTGTCATACTTCTCCGGATTCTTAATAATCCCTGCTTCTGCTCCATAGGGCTTATGTTTATACCGTCCCCGCTCCTCACCATCCGCCACGTAAAAGACAACATCATAGGGTTGATTGGCTTCATCAAAAGCTTGCTCTAACAATCGATCGTAGTTGATTGTCAGTAATTACTCGCTTGAGGAAAGGAACCTGGATAAAATCACTCCGGTAAATACCTTTGGTATTGGGATGAAACGGATCGTTCAAAATTTCTGAACTGAGTACACCGTCACGCGATGGGGCGTAATAGTAGTCGCCTAAAATTGCCATCCCGGCACTGGTTCCCGCGATCGGCACTCGTTTTTGATTAATCAAGTAATTGATCGTGGTTTCGATTTCAGTACCTTCCCAGTAATCTTCATAGGCATCCTGATTCCCCCCCGCAATAAAGAGAAAATCAGCACGACGGAGATGGCGAATCACGTCTGGATCATTGGCAGCCTCTCGGCTGTCGATCGACAGTTCCGCCGCTGAATTAACAAAACCTCGATAGTTATCGCAGATCCAGGCTGCCTGCCCGCCAGTCCCGCCCGATCGCAGGACTAAATAATTTCCCCCCTGCGCCCGCTTGAGAAACCAGCGAGTGGCCGCATCTTCTCCCGACTCCCCGCCTTCTGCTCCCCCAATTAGCAGAATGCCGGAGGTCAGTTTGACATGAGTCTCCCGGTCAGTACCACATTCCAGTTGATAGTCAAAGAAACTTTGATTATCCCTGCGTGCGATCGATGGGTTGATCATATAATTCACCTCTTATATTCGTCTTAACGATTTTGTTTTAATTAGGAATAAGCATTCAGCAATTCATTCAGCAAGCTGTAAAGCGGTTCTCTTGATGAATGGAGAACACCCATTAAAATCTGATTATATCTATTATCTAATCATCAGCCACCGATGGAGCAACTTTATATTTATAAATATTTCTCAGACTATATTTAGATTCAGTTGTTTACATAATGTGAAAATCAGTAGCTTAGCGAATGACTCACCTGATTCTCACTGCTCAAAAAGCAACATATTGCAATATCGTAATCATCATATACGCGGAGCATCGTATTGCCCGCAGCGTTAATTTACAGGAGAATAGAGTAAATGTCATAATTAAGAGAATACGGCACCTGCAAGACCGTTTCCAACTCCTTTCTTCAGTGCAAAATGCCTTTTTAACCACCGACCGGGAGTTCGTGGGTCAAGACTGGTTAGGGTATTTGTTACAGCGTCCAAAAACGCCGATTCGTGCTCGGATTCGCACATCTGAACACCTGGGGGATAGATTGACTCATTTCACTAACCAAACTCTATATCGTGTGATGGAATAGCCCATGAATGATCCAGAATTTCTGGCTTTTGAATTCTGGCTTTTGAAGTAGACAGTCAAGTGTACAAAATCACTGCAACCCCTCAACCCACCCAGGAGGATGACGAGTATAAGACGTATGGACTGCGAGAGACTACGATCGCCCAGATGCAACGTACTCAACCAATGATTCGTATCTGTGCGATTCAGACAATCAGCACATTTCACGATCTGGGATTGCGGAGGTACAGGAAGCAAATTTGAAGTTTGGAGTCAGGCTCGGTGGCAAAGCGGGCTGTCCCTACATCACAGAGGGGTCTGCGGAGAGTAACTTAGAAATTTCCGTCAAATGTATTTTTCCAGGCCATTAAAGTGCGATCGGCAGCGGCACGAGGCGTTCTTTTGCCAGTTCGTTATTGACATATAAGGCTCTTTTTCAGCAGGTAGGGCTCTTTTTCAGCAGGCAATTTAGAGGATTGCATACTATTGATCCAGTTCCATTGGCTAAATCTCTGTTGTATTTAGGGACGGTGGATGACGTTGTTGATCAGCCACTTTCATTTCTTCAGCCAGTTCTCGAGTCAGGAAATAGTTGAGAAGTGATCTTGGAAACCGAGACAAGCACTTACCCCTCCTGGTTGCAAGCGGCTGCCGAGAGTGATAATCCTAACATTTGTACAGCCTCACTAACTGGTCTTCTTTGTAATTGTGACATACTCCTGGCACTGACTGCCTAAGACACTGAGGCTGCAAAGCCCACGCTCACATGGAGCGGTTGAGTTATTTCGTCCACAACGAGTAAATCACTGCTGAACGCTTCTATGAGCCAATTGAGCAATAAGTCCTACAAGCCCTTTAAAACTCAAAACTGATCTAGCAAAGGCGGTGTATCCTGAACTAGGGATGTAACCGTTCCCTTAACAGTTAGTCCTTGAGAACTCATTGAGAACTATCCGTGCTTGACCTGAAGTTAATCCGCGAAAATCCAGACCTGGTGCAAGAAAAGCTGAACCGCCGTGGCCCAGGCTATGACATTCAGCCGATCGTGGAACTGGATCGGCAACAAAAAGAGTTGGAAAAGACCCGATCGCAACTCCAGGCCCGCAGCAACGAGATCGGTAAACTGGTCGGCCAGAAGATGAAGTCGGGCAGCAAGCCGGATGATCCAGAAGTGGTAGCCCTGAAAAATGAAGGAAACGATCTGAAAGCCACCCTGAGCGAACTGGAGCCCCAGGAAAGAGACCTGAAAGCCCAGATTGAAGCCTTATTGCTAAACTTGCCCAACTTGCCTAGCGATTCCACCCCGATCGGCAAAGATGAAACAGAAAATGTTGAAGTGCGTCGCTGGGGAGATGAGTACAAGCCCACTGGTGACAAGTTCCTGCCTCATTGGGAAATTGGTGAAAAGTTAGGCATTCTGAACACCGAACGAGCCACCAAAATTGCTCAAAGTCGCTTTGTTGCCTTAATTGGAGCCGGAGCCGCTTTAGAACGAGCCTTAATCCAATTCATGCTCGATCACCAAACCGCCACAGGCTATGTCGAAGTCTTGCCTCCCTTCCTGATTAACAGCACCTCTCTCACCGCCACGGGGCAACTGCCCAAATTTGCCGAGGAAAGCTTTAAGTGCAGTGACGACGATCTCTGGTTGGCACCTACGGCAGAAGTTCCTGTTACTAATTTTTATCGGGATGAAATTCTTTCCTCGGAAGAGCTACCCATCTACCACTGTGCCTATACGCCCTGTTTTCGTCGGGAAGCCGGCAGCTATGGCAAAGATACCCGTGGTCTGATCCGGTTACACCAATTTAATAAAGTGGAGCTGGTGAAGCTGGTTCATCCTGATACCTCTGAACAGGAACATGAAGCCCTGGTACACGATGCTGAAGCCATTCTCCAAGCCCTGGAACTGCCTTACCGGGTAATTGAACTATGTACCGGAGATCTGGGCTTTGGGGCGGCGAAATGTTACGACCTGGAAGTGTGGCTACCCGCAGCAGGAACCTATCGGGAAATTTCCAGTTGTTCCAACTTCCGCGACTTCCAGGCCCGACGCGGCAATATTCGCTTTAAGGAGCCTGGCCAAAAAGGAACCCAACTCGTTCACACGCTGAATGGTTCTGGATTAGCGGTAGGCCGAACCATGGCTGCTGTTCTGGAGAATTACCAGCAACCCGATGGCAGTGTGCGAATTCCAGCAGCCCTGCAATCCTATTTGGGGCGTGATATTTTGTAGAAAGCCTTGCCACTCTCCCGGCTGCTTTTTCAGATTCGCTAGTAGAATAGCGAACAAATTTTGCATTAAATTGCTTGCCGAACTTTAGTTTCCTGTGTAAGATCGACCCCTCAGAACGGGATGAGTAGTCATGCGTTCGATCAAAGACAGTAGCGAGTTGGGACATGAGAGGATTTTGAGGATGCAGGTGTGGCAAGCAAATCAAGTCGGCTTCCTGGGAGTCCTCCTCGGAAGTTCCCTGTTGTTAGCTCCAATGACTGATTTCGCGATCGCAGCCTCCCCTGCACCCATCGCTCAGAATGCTCCCCAATCTGCAGAAGCGATCGTGAATCAGGGACTGCAATACATTCAGCAAGGCAAGCTGAATGAAGCGATCGCCGCCTTTCAACGAGCTGCCCAGATGGATCCCAAAATGGCCGCTGCTCACTATAATTTGGGTCTGGCATTACGGCAACAGGGACAGTTACAGCCTGCCGCTACGGCTTTCTATCAGGCCACTCAAGCCGATCCTAAGTTTGGTCTGGCCTATGCCAACCTGGGAGCAGCCCTGTTAGAAGGAGGGAATGTAGCCCAGGCCAGAGATTATCTGAAACGAGCGATCGAACTGGATCCCCGCATGGGACTGGCGCACTACAACCTGGGATTAGTCCTAGAGCAGCAACGCGCTTATGATCAGGCCGCCGTCACGTTCAAAAAAGCCATGGAACTCACCCCTAATGCGCCAGAGCCTCCCTATCACTTAGGACTGGTACAGCTGCAGCAAGGAAAAGAGCAAGACGCTTTAGCCTCTTTTCAACAGGCCATTCGGATCAATCCCCGCTATGCAGAAGCTTATTACAACATCGGTGCAATCTTGTTTCGGCAGAACAAACTTGATGAGGCATTGAATGCCTTTCGGCGATCGGCAGAATCCAACTCAAACTATGCCAACGCCTACTATGGAGCAGGTCTGGTGTTTATTAAGCAAGGCAAGTTACAGGATGCTCAGACTGTGTTGCGCTACGCCAAGGACTTGTATACCAGACAGGGCAACACATTATGGGCCACGAAGGCTGACCAAAATTTGCAAAAAGTGATGCCAGGAACCCGATGAATACTCCTACTCAGCCCTCAGTTCCTAATTACCCTGGCAACTGAAGTCACGGCTATCCGGAGAAAACCTGCCGACACAGGTTACTGAACCTCTTGATTGTATTAAGTCTGCATCGACAGACTGGGGGAGTGTAGTCGCGGTTTTAACCGCGCCGGATACTTTTCAAACACTCTCTAAGAGTCTATTACTTGGTGGTCAGAAAACTCCTGAAACCCCTGTAAATCAAGGATTCTCACCGAGACAGCGATCTTGAGTTTTATCGGGCGAACGAACGAGGGCAAGGGGTTTCAGGCGCTGTTTTGGTCGTTCAGGTTATCCATCATGAGACTCAAAAAAGTTTTCTGCACCACTCAGGAGTCTATTATTAGCACCAACTTTCCAGTTGTTGAGCCAGTTTCCAGACAGCGGTGAGCTTCAGCCGCTTGAGCCAACGGGAAGGTTTGGGCGACATGAATCGTAAGATTTCCTTGATCAATCAGGCGGGCGCATTGTTCCAGAATTTTGGCCTGAGCGATTTGCTCTTCCACCAGACCTTGCAGCATCGGGGTAAGCATGAGTTCCAGACTAATGCGTAAGTTTCGGTTACGAGCAATTTTCCAGTTGGTGGCCGGATCCGGCTCCAGAAGGGAAACAATATCACCGTAAAGTTGAACGGCGGCAAAGCTGTTGCTAAAAGTCGTGCCACCAACCGTATCAAACACAACATCCACACCCTGGCTTTTTGTCCAATCCATGATAGCAGTGACAAAATCGGTCTGCTTGTAGTGAATGATGCACTCGGCTCCCAGCTGCCGCACAAGTTCAGTTTTTTCAGGGGTACTGACCGTAGTGGCCACGATCGCGCCCTGTAACTTCGCCAGTTGAATCGCCACATGCCCCACCCCTCCGGCTCCAGCATGAATCAGCACCCGCTGTCCTGCCTGAAGTCGGGCACGATCGTAAAGAGCTTCCCAGGCCGTGATTAACACCAGAGGAGCCGCTGCGGCGGCTGCAAAACTGATCGAGGCAGGCTTACGGGCTGCAAATCGTTCGTCTACCACGGCCCATTCAGCATAGGTACCGGGATGTCCGCCTAAGCCACCATTACAGAAGTAGACTTCATCGCCAGGACGAAACTTCTGCACGGCACTACCGACGGCTTCCACAACTCCAGCCCCATCACAGCCTAGAATGGCAGGCATCTGGTCAGGGTAGAAAGTTCCTCGCTTCCGCAGTTTGGTGTCGATCGGATTAACTCCCGCCGCTTTTAGCCGTACCAGGAGATCAGTACCTGCCTGGAGAGTAGGGGTCGGCACATCCGCTAATTGCAAAACATCTGGACTACCGGCTGCCGTCATTAATACTGCTTTCACGCTCTACCTCTCTATCATTTGTCGATCGTTCAGTATTTTACCTGAGATGAATTACGCCATCCGCTTCGCTTCCTGTTAAATGGAACCTTTCTCACGCCTTGCATATCAAGCCAATCGTTAACGAATAACCAATGACCAACGACAGATGACCAGTACCCCTTAGCCTAGCCAGCCCAAAAAGGTTTGCACCAGCAGCCACAGGTTTAAACCTACGATAATCATTGCCACAGCCCAGGCAAAGACTTTCAGCCAGAAGGGGTTTACGAAATCGCCCATCACGCGCCGATCGCTGGTAAACATCACCAGAGGCACCACTGCAAAGGACAGTTGCATACTCAGAATCACTTGACTGAGGACCAGCAGATTGCCTGTACTCTGCTCACCAAAGATGAGAATGACAATAATGGCTGGAACGATCGCCGTTAACCGAGTGGATAAACGACGCAACCAGGAGGGAAACTTAAGTTGGATAAATCCTTCCATCACCACCTGTCCGGCCAGGGTTACGGTTAAGGTGGAACTCTGCCCAGAGGCTAACAGCGCCAATCCAAAAATAGTACTGGCTGCACTCACACCGACTAGCGGCGACAGCAGTTGATAGGCATCTTGCAGTTCGGCGACATTATAATGTCCGGCTTTATGGAAAGTAGCCGCCGCAACGACCAGGATGGCCGCATTAATAAACAGGGCCAGGGTCAGGGCAATCGTGGAATCCAGAGTACCAAAGGTAATGGCTTCTCGTTTTTTCTCTGGGGTATTTTGCCATGCCCGTGTCTGGACAATAGAGGAATGGAGATACAGGTTATGGGGCATCACCGTTGCGCCCAAAATCCCGATCGCGATGTACAGCATTCCAGGATTGCGTAAAATCTCCTTGCTGGGTAAAAATCCCAGTGCGATCGCGGAGACATCAGGACGGGCAAACCAGATCTGGGTCGCAAAACAGATCCCAATCGTAGACACTAGCATAATGACCAGGGCTTCCACATAGCGGAATCCTTTGCGCTGGAGAGCCAGCATCGCCAGGACATCCAGAGCGGTAATACAAACCCCCCAGATCAGCGGAATTTTAAACAGTAACTGGAGGGCGATCGCACTTCCCAATAGCTCTGCCAAGTCACAGGCAGCGATCGCAATTTCACATAGTACCCATAGGATAAACGTCACTCGGGGGCTGAAGTAGTCTCGACAGGCTTGAGCTAAATCTTTACCAGTTACCACTCCCAGCCGCACACACAAGGACTGAAGCAGCACCGCCATCAGGTTGGACAGCAAGATCACACTCAAGAGGGTATAGCCAAACTGAGAACCTCCTGCAATATCGGTAGCCCAGTTACCTGGATCCATATAGCCCACCGATACTAAATAGCCAGGGCCAGCATAGGCCATTAACTTACACCAGAACCCTTTCCCGGCAGGAATGGGAATGCTCCGATGCACTTCTGGCAAACTGGATCGAGGGGAAGCCACAGACATAACCGCCTCTTTCATAATTCTTTCATAATTCAATCTAGCATTCTGTGTCACCCTGAAAGACAGCTTCAGGAAACTTCATATCTTCCATTTGATAGGAGTAGCGCTTAATGGAAATCGCCTCCCGCAATCGCGTATTTTATCCGTTTGCAAACAGGCAGGGGTAAACGTCGATCAGGAAGCGATCACTTCAAAAGTTAACTCAGCGAGGAGTTGATCAACTTTGGCTTATCAGTGATCTAAGATTTTGAATGTTGTCCACTTCAAATCTGCCTTGAGCTATTCCCACAATCACTCAATCGGATTTAACTCCGGAGAATAAGGCGGTTGAAACAACACAATTATATTTTCTGGCACAACCAAACCCTAACTCGTTTGAAACCATCTGTTATCAACTTGAAGAATGTTGAGACTCTCTAGACATGCTTTGAAGAACTCATCGAGGAACGCTTGATGGCATTAGGTATCAACATAGGAACTTCTCTATAGCTGCTAAAGCCATGATTCGCATCTTCTAGTCGCTTTGCTAAAGCCGCTTCTGCCCAATGTAAGATTTTCTCCCATTATCCATGCTGACAGTTCCCCCCGACACTCAAACCGATTGGTCACTGATTGCTCATCAGTTTGAGGCGATCATCGGCAAAAACGGAGTGGTGCGCCGCAAAGAAGAACTCCTGGTATACGAATGTGACGGGTTAACCAGCTACCGTCAGCGGCCTACGGTCGTCGTACTTCCCTGCACCACTAAAGATGTAGCAGCGATCGTTAGCAGTGAGAGAACAGGAATATATCGGAACAATTACTTGCACAACTCTTGGCACTGCTGCTGGAACCAGTACTGGAAACGTGAACCGTAATGGATTGGTCAATAGCGCTGGCCGCATCGCCTGATGTACTCACTTCACTTTTGGCGGTTGCGATCGCTCGTCCATCTGCCGAAACGACTCGCTTAAAGATGACCCTGTAGTTACTCATTGTCTTGTTCTCCCAGGTTGTAAGGATTGAGCCAGTAATTCAGTTCTCCATTCAGCCATTCTCGGAATAGACGTTGCAAAATTTCCTGGCGATTTTCAGGCGTGAGTTGGGCAGTAATAAATTCTTCGACTCACAACAGGTGAAAGCCTTGCTCCGTTCGTACCGGAGGAATAATCTGTCCAGGATCGGCAGCAAACACGATAGCGGCAATCTCTGGTTTCAGACTCCAGCGATACAATTTTCCTTCATAGCCACAGTACTGTCGGCGATTAGGGTCAATATCGTATAGGTGGGCAGCTTCAAAAAAGCTAATTTCTGATTCCTCAATTTGATAAAACAATTCAGTAGCCAACTGTTCGTAAGGCACAATAATTTGATAGAGCACCACCTGATCAAAGTCTGGGCGATTCTGGGCAAAGTAACTCTCGACCTCGCTCCCAAACAGATGCTCCATCAACTTTTGAGTCAGCAGGCGATCGCGAATTCCCGCCTCCCACTCTTCAGGCGTAATCTGTTGATCAGATAACCAGGCGAAGGTATCGGCGGCTCTCTCTAAATGGTACTCTCGACGCTGACGATCGGCTTCGGCTTGAATTTCTTGTGAGTCAACCTCAATTCCTCTGACAGCGGCGGCTCGATTCACAATCGCCTGTTGCAGTACGCCCAAACGAGCCTGTTGATACTGGAGATTTTTTTTCAAGAAGCTAACCAGCTCATCTGCACTGATGTTACTGCTGCGATCGCCCACCATTTCAAGCACCTGCATGGTTAAGTCCCATACTCTTGACTGTCTATCTTGCTATTTTGTTTCGGCAGTTCCCTATCTTGCATAATTTTGAATCCGTTAATCATAGCAGCTAGGGGGCACTATCACCACTATCATTTTAGGCCTATGCTTGTGCCCATTGCCTCTATCGAAAGTTCATTCAGGAGCATAGTAAAGCCCAAATCCGGGGAATACCCGACCGGACATTCCGGTACGCACCAGATTGGGAGCGGGTGCAGGTTTCGAAGGCTTGAGCCTGAGCAGAAACAGCCCATAGGCCAACTAAAAGAGAGCCGATCACGCTCTTGAAAAAAAGATGAATAAATTGAGTCATCGCAAACCTCAATCGGTAATTCTAATGGTTTTAATTAGGAATAACTAGAATCATCCTGACTCCTGAGGGCTTCCTACCAAAACTCAGGAGAAGCCAGCAATCAATGATACCCATCAAATGGGTATTGTCTGTACCCAATCCTCCACCGATATTGCCTGAGTCAGTGAGATTTGAATGATTGGATGAAGTAGATCACTCTTTTACAGAAAGTAGGATGGGCAAAGCAAAGCATGCCCATCAACCCGTCAAGATTAAGATAGGCACGAAAGAACCCTTTTTCCATCCTACGCCTACGCCTACTAGAATCATTCTGACTCGCTGCTTAAACTTTTTAAGATAATTTGATACACAAACTTTAAATGGCTGTACCGAAGTATAAAGACTTGCTTGAAACCCTAGAAGAGGAATAACCTGTGCCATCCGTTGAAATGGCACTGGCTTTTGCGGAAGCAGAAGTGAAGTCAGTATAGGGAGTTATGGGGCGAATAGTAACTGTAGTTTTGGTGGTTGTTACAGTACTGTCTCCGAGGGCAAGTCCTGTTGCTGTAGCATAACCAACTCCTGGCCCTGCGTAGGTAGTAGCTGAAGCAAAGGTATAGCCGCTTCCAAATAATGCATTTTGTGGTGAAATAGACTCTAGATAGTCCAATTCATCCAGTATCATAAAAAACCTCAGTAGAATAGCGACTGATTGTAGAAAGGAGGGAAAAGCAGCAAATTACCTTCACAGATAGTTGCCAACTACCTTAGTGGCACTGGAAGAGAAAGGAGTAAGTTTGACAAAAGAATAGATCTTGGTGGAAAACTTAATTTTTGCACTGTAGTCGATAGGAGTTGTAAAACCACCAAGAACTTCTTTTTGTGCAGCTTCCATGTAGTTCAGATCAGAAATAATCATTGGAAATCTCCTTGAGTGATTACTGTTCTTTTTGTTCCAACTCTTTTATTTGAGTCGTTATCTATAACATAATGGATTCATTTTTTTGAAGTTGCCATTTTGGCAGTTTTATGTTCTTCAATCAATAAAATGAAACCGCATCCTCCCAGAATGAAACATAAAATTATTTTTAGGGTGCGTGTCACCTTCTTGGTAGGAAAATTAGGCTAGAGGAGAAGAATATCC
>NZ_JBRAGO010000111.1:0-13627 GCF_052746595.1 Leptodesmis sp. | reverse complement strand
ATCCCCCCCCCCCACCCCTCAATAGTTAAATTGCGAACAGTGGCCATCCTATCGAAGGCTGTTGTAATTAGTGAACTGTATAACAAGCCGATCGCCAGCTTTAATTCCCAATTCCTTGGCCCGTCCACCTCGCAGTTCAATCACCTGATCAACACTGACGGGCGGGCCGTAGACCGGACAGGGTTCTTTCTGGCAGGGGGGAGCATTATGGGCAATCGCTACTACCTGTCCATTACGCAAGAACACCATATCCAGACTAATCAAACAATTTTTCATCCAGAAGCCAACCGGTCGGGGAGGATGAAAGGGAAATAACATCCCCCGATTATCTTCTAGCTGCTTTCGGTACATTAGGCCCATTTCCTGCTGTTGTTCCGTTTTAGCGACCTCTAGCCCGATCGTCTGATCGCCTACTTTTATCTGGGCAGAAATGGGTAAGATCTGACCCATCGCAATAGCCTGAATTGCAGCCCCCGTAGTTTGTGAAGCGATCGGGGAGGTCGTCGAAGAAACGGCAGGCACTGAAGCACATCCCGGAGCTAGTAAGCTGGCTAGCACCATACTTCCCACTAAAGCACTCTGCATTTTAAGCTTCACGTAAGACATACCCCACTCCCCGAACAGTTTGGATGAGCCGCTTCTCACCCTCATCCTCAATCTTCAATCGTAGGTAACGAATATACACCTCAATCACATTCGATTCCCCTACGAAATCATAGCCCCAGACATTCTCTAAAATTTGCTCCCGTGCTAGCACTTCTCTGGGATGTTCCATCAAGTACTTGAGTAGTTCAAATTCCTTCATCGTCAGGTCAATGGTGCGCCCATTCCGGATCGCCCGTCGGGTTGATAGATCCAGCACCAGGTCGCCAAAGCGGAGTTTCTCAGAACTCTGGGCATCAGGCTGTAAATACAAGCGCACCAGTTTGAGGAATTCTTCCGTCCGATAAGGTTTGAGGAAATAGTCATCGGCTCCGGCTTCCAGGCATGCCACCCGATCTTCCACCGTGTCACGCGCCATCAGCATCAAGATGGGAACGCGGACTCCGTTTGATCTCAGTCGATTACAGAAGGAAAGCCCAGACTCTCCAGCCAGCATCCGATCAACAACGACCAGTAAGGGTTGAGTTTCAGCCATGCGCCGCAATCCACTGGCTGCATCCTGAACAATCTGAGCATCGTACCCTGCTTCCTTTAAATCGGCACTCACATGACGGGCCAAAACTTCATCAGTTTCAACTACCAGGACGCAAGTATTGTCAGGAGGAGCGGCATTCATAATCAGTAATATTGAGAATCAACGAAGCAGAAATCTTACTAAGCATTTATGCCTGATCAGATTCCTTCCTGTTGTAGCACGTTTGGCAACTTTGATTGTTCTAGGGCAATTCAACTGAGGTGGGCTTGGCGATGTGGGGCAGCCCCCAGCCCAACTTTTCCCGCAGCACATGAAAGAACTCTGGAGGACGCAGGCGAATAAAGCGAGCGGTATGGGGCGATCGCTGAATCCGCACGCGATCATCGGGTAACACATAGCTGCCGCCATTGCCATCCACAATCATCACCAGACTGGTGGTATTGGCTGGAAAAATGGTGACAGGCTCACTGTTGGCGAACACCAGGGCACGGGAGGCCAGCGAGTGGGGACAGATGGGCACCAGTTGTAACACAGGCACGCCTGGAGTAATCACCGGGCCACCCGCCGAGAGGGAATAAGCCGTAGACCCGGTTGGTGTGGAAACAATCAACCCATCCGCTGCGATATCCACTGGGGCATGTCTGCCAATTTCTACCTCAAAGTGGCACATACTGGTGAGTGGCTCCCGATGAATCACCACCTCATTTAGACAGAGCGCTTCCCAGAGCAAGTCATTCTCCCGGTACAACTGCACAGCCAGCATTGATCGCTCTTCAATCTGATACTCTTCGGCCAGCACCGCCTCTAGCGCCTGGGGCAATTGGTTTAAATAGGATTCGGTTAAAAATCCCATGTGGCCTGTATTAACAGTCAGAAGCGGAATGCCGTAAGGGGCGACCTGGCGAAAGGCCGATAGTACAGTCCCATCGCCGCCCAGGACGATCGCAAACTTCATGTCGTAGTCAAACCCTGGCGGATTCAGGCGATCGATCGGGGCATGGCAGACCGGGCTGTGAGGGCTAGAATAACCCAAGATTCCCCCCACACCAGTAGCCACACAGACCTCCCAACCGCCTTCGATCAATTGATCTTTGATCTCCTGAGCGGTTCGGCAAGCAACGGGCTTAACATCGTTATAAATAATGCCAGCTTTAGGCACGTCAAACGGTTCACTGAAGGGCAAATTAGAATAGATAAACCTCGCCCAGAAGCGCAGTTTCTCTGATAGAAAGTTCCAGTTTTCTAAACCTTGTCCAGATCCAAAACCGCAGTTTTTTTAATAGGAAAACAACAGTTCTCTAGCTGGACTTGGTTTAGCTGGACTGAGTTTATTAGGGACTATATCATTTCATAGCTTGGTTGAAGTATGAAACCCAACATCTTTAAGGCATTGAGAGGGTGTTTTTAAAGACTCCAGATTACACTATGAATCCAAGGGCATAGCATTCGGATAACAGCTTTACAGTGTTTTTCCAATATTTTTGACCGAATGTCATGCCCTTATGGAGGGTGATCGCGGCTTCTCAAATAGCCTCTGAGCTTGGATTTATTAGAACCGGGGATAGGTGCGTTTTTTCTCCGACTTTTTCTTTTGCTTTTCGTAGTCCAGTTCTTTCAGCTTCTTCAAAATTCGCTCAAAGTACTCCTGCAAATAGGATTCCAGAGTGGTTGTATCGCTGGGAGCCAGACCAAAGGTTTTATAGGTCGGCTCCATATCGGCGGCCAAGGGGTTGCCAGTAGCGGCCACTTCAGCGAAGGCCAGGCGATCGGAAATATTCTTCGTCCACTGAAAGAAACGAGTGACCTGCCGTGCCCCCCGCAACACCCCCATCGGGACGCGAGTAATCTTGGCTTCCCGACCTGATAATTTTTCACACAACTTAATAATTTCATCAGCACTCCAGGCGCGAGGGCCAACAATTGGGAAACTTTGCTTCTCAGATTCCGGTGTACTCAGCGCTCGCACTGCAAACCTGGCGATATCCTGGGTGTCTATATAAGCAGTTGGCGAGGTATCCCCCATTACCCAGATGGATTGCCCCTCCAGGATGGGAATCGCATATTGCCCGATCAGTCCCTGGAAGAAGCCGCAGGGCCGGAGAATTGTGTAGCTTAAACCGGATTGGATTAAATAATCCTCTACACAGCGCTTAATTTCTAACAAAGGCACTTCAGGATATTTCTCGGCATCCAGGATGGAGAAGAAAATAAACCGTTCAATGCCCGCCGCCTGGGCCGCCTGAATTAAATTAATGTTGCCCTGCCAATCTACTTCTTTAATGCTGAGAGAATCCGTGGCCCGGGCAGTTGCTGCATCAATAACGGCTAAAACTCCCTCTAAGGCTGGCTTTAAGGTTTCAGGCTGACACAGATCGCCTGTGACTAACTCAGCTCCCCATTCTTTCAAAAATGTGGCTTTTTTCCGGCTTCGGACTAGGCAGCGCACCTCATATCCCTCATCTAGAGCACGGCGAACAACTTGTCTTCCTAAAGTGCCAGTGGCACCAACAACGAGTACTTTCATGAGGGATTAGATGACGAAATTTTAACTTTTACTAAGATACTATCAGAATTCTGAGATTGACAGGCTTGCGCATCGAAAAGATTCTGGACTCCTCCCCCTTTTGATAAAGAGCAGTTATCACTGACTGAGGAAAGCATGACAGTGGGGGAAAAGAAGTGATGAGTTTAAAGGATTTTTGATGGCTGGCAGAGTTCTTCAGCTTGCTGGAAGCGGCCAACCATTACCAGTTTTCTTAGCCCTGGCTGTGAATGGGTGATGCGTCTGTGACCGGGCAGGGCAAATGAAATCAGCAGTCTGTCAATAGGGGCGAACGTGCGCTCAAGTCCTGCGGTGAGCTACCGTCATCCGGGCCAAAACGTATGTTTTTACCGAAAGATAGCTATGTTGTGAATCTCTATCGGCAAGTATCCAACCATCGGGATAAACCGGAAGAGTAAGCAGGAATGGTGGATAGGAAATAGTAGAGACGTTTCGCCGAAACGTCTCCCTACTAAATTTATTCTTCGCTGCCCTGGAGTTTAAGCATTAAAAACCCTAGTCCCAGGCCAACTAGAATCAGAGTAGATGATAAAACGGCTGCGTTTAAAATTTCACCCATGCGGTTGCTCCTTAAAATTGCGATCGCGTTTCCACCTAGAAAAACAGACCCTGCTGTCTCACAAGCCTGAACTTAACTAGCCCCTTGCATCTGCCAGCGTTCTAGCTGATTCAAACCTGCATAAAGAATTCTAAACCAGATTGATGTCACTTCCGGCATCTCCTGACCCAACTCGCCATCCATCTCCTACTCCTATGCGTTTTCCCCGTTTAGCCATCACCCTTGGTGACCCAGCCGGAATTGGGCCAGAAGTGATTCTCAAAGCTCTGGCAGATCCAGCCATGACCAGCAACTGTGAGATCACTATTGTTGGGAGCCGTCCTGTATTAGAAAAAACTTACCAAACGTTACTGGCTCAGGGAGTCTCCGAACCACTGGCAGATCCCGATCGCCTTACCCTGCTGGATGTAGGGCTGGATCAGGATACAGAGCAGCAGCTTGTTTTGGGCCACAGCACGATCGTCAGTGGGGCGGCCAGCTATGAATACTTGGAGGCCGCGATCGCCTATGCTTTAGCCGGAGACTTTCAAGGTATTGTTACTGGCCCGATCGCCAAGTCAGCCTGGAAAGCTGCCGGATTTCACTATCCAGGACAGACGGAACTGCTGGCAGAACGAGCTGGGACAGAGCGATTTGGCATGTTGTTTGTGGCGCGATCGCCCTACACCGGATGGACACTCAGAACTCTACTCGCCACCACCCATATTCCTTTAGCTGAGGTTCCTAAAACCCTGAATGCAGACCTGATGACCCAAAAGCTGGAGTTATTAGTTGAATGCTTGCAGCAAGACTTCGGACTGACCACACCCACCATTGCGATCGCGGGTTTGAATCCCCATAGTGGTGAACAGGGGCAACTTGGCACCGAAGAACAAACCTGGCTGATTCCCTGGCTGCAGGAGATGCGCGATCGCTTTCCTCAGCTTCACCTCAATGGCCCCATTCCCCCCGATACCCTCTGGGTGAAACCCGGACAAGCCTGGTTTGGCCCACAGTCAGCCAATTCAAAACTCAAAACTCAAAACTCAAAACTCAAAACTCCTCCCGCTGCCGATGCTTACCTGGCGCTGTACCACGATCAGGGATTGATTCCGGTAAAGCTGATGGCCTTTGATTCTGCGGTGAATACCTCGATCGGTCTCCCTTTTGTTCGCACCTCACCGGATCATGGCACCGCATTCGATATTGCAGGTCAGGGCATTGCCGATGCCAGCAGTATGCAAGCGGCGATCGTATTAGCTGCTGAGTTAAGTTGGCAGAGATCTCAGTCTCCAGTCTCTTTGTTACCCTAGCGACTGAAGTTGCAGCTATCCGGAGAAAACCTGCCAACGCAGGCTGCTGGAAACCTTGATTGTATTGAGCCTGCGTCAGCAGACTGGGTGAGTATAGTTGCCTTTTAACCGCCGGATACTTTTCAAACACCCTCTAAAGGCATAAAACCGTCTAGAGGCATAAAAATTTTGGGCAAAACAGCGATGAGTTATTTACTCATTTGCTGGAATGATGGGATGTCACGTAATTCAGCGAGAAACTGAGTTGTCAGACAGTCAGGATTTGATGACTTTCTCAATCTTTCTTAGTATAATCGGAAGGGGAGTAGCGTGAAAATACAAAATGATCAGTATATGGCACTACAGTTTTAGTCGGACATGAAAAAATAGAGGCCTCAGCGTCCTTTTAAGCTATTGGCCCTATTACACAGTTCTGATAGATCCGTTCGGTCTTAATTTCTATTTCGATACCCACAAAGTCCGCTACAGAAGTTAGCCACAAGAGTTAGAAGGGTGATTATGCTTCAATCTGTTCAATATCCCTTAAGCATTATTAAAGACGAGGCTCGTCAACTGGTTCAAAAAGGCCTGGTGAGCCGCAACCAGCCGATTTACATCCTTTGCCAATATATTCCTGCCCGTGAGTGGGCGTGTATCGAAACCGAGCTTGAGCGTTGCAACTTTCTGCTCAGAGATCGAATTGGTGATTTGATGGGACGGGAAGACTGGGAAAACGACTAGCGTTTCACCAGTCTTCTAGCTTATGCTTCAGGGCGGCCCGACTTCCTCTCATTTTCCAGTTCAGTACGAAGCGCTGCAATCTGATCAATTAGCTCTTGCAGTTCTGTTTGCACTTCTGGAGAGGTAGTTGGAACCGTCGTTGTGCTGGCAGCACTGGCATTAGCACCAGGTTGAGAACCGGAACGCTGACTGAGTAGGTTATTAACGAAGTTCCGGGCTTCTTGCTCAGTAATTTCGCCTTTTGCTACCCATTCTTCTAATAACTGGTGCCATTCCTGCCGTAGTTTGGTCAGGTTGGCTTCCCGTTTCTGTGGGTCTTGAATGGCTTCCACCAGGGAGGTTGCTGTCTGGCTCACTTCCTGCTGCAGGCGGGTTAGATTTTCGTTTCGTTTCTCGGAATCTTGTACCACCTCGATTAAGGAAGTCGTCGCTCCTAGGGTGAGACGAAGGCCATTTTGCAGCATTTGCATCAGGGTATCGGAGTTCATTCTGGTAAAGTTCCTTTCATCGCAGGGATACAAACTCTTAGCGTTGCTAGTAGAACTTGAAAAGGTATGATGATAACGCTATCAGTACGGTTCAGGTTGCCTTGATTCTACTGCAATCCTGAACTTTGCTAAATTGACATTTCCATGTTTCTCTAATCTTGGTGTTTAAACCTTGTCCAAGTCCAGAACCGTAGTTTCTCTGATCGGAAAACGACCGTTCTCTAGCTGGACTTGGTTTAACTCGCCTGCTCCAAGTATTGGGTAACATCTTCAATCAAACGGCTCAGCTCGGCTTCGGTGGTTAGCCGAATGCGATCGTCCCGCACTGTAATCAATGCTTTTGCTGCAAAGGGAGAGGGCCAGATATTGGGATTGCAGAATACTTCTAGAAACACATCTCCTGTGTATTGATATTCCATTGGTTTCTGTGGGTTGGCTTTAGCCAGGGATCCTGCATTGGTGGCCGTAATTTTGAGACTGGTCATTAAATCTGATAAGGCCGCTTGCAGGTTCTGTGCCGCTTCGGGAGAAAACTTGAACGCTACCGATCCTTCGACTAGATTCAGCGTGAGTTGAGGCGTAATCATGGTTGACTGAACTGAATGGTTAGTTCTCTGATCCTACTGGGGAGGGTGAACAGCGATCGCCCCTAAGCGGTACTTCGTAGAGATGTTCTGGCGAAAGGTCTTTACTATACTGTAGTTTGTGCTGGCACTCTCCCCTAAAGTGAACTCATGAAGCTGGGACGGGAGAACAATCATGGCAATTTCAGATAATCGGGTTGAAGTCCGAAGAGTGTTGTTGATCACACTCTTTCTGAACCTATTTGTGATGGCCCTAAAAGCGACTGTGGGGTGGGCTTCTGGATCCCTGAGTCTGCTGGCCGATGCCCTCCATAGTATTACCGACAGTGCCAATAATGTGCTGGGCCTGTTTACCAGTCGTCTCTCCTCGCCTTACCCCGATCGCGACCATCCCTACGGCCATCACAAATTTGAAGCCGTAGGCGCCCTGGGAATTGCGGCCTTTCTAGGAATCGCCTGTTTTGAAATTCTGCAGAGTGCGATCGAGCGCATCCTGAACCCCGGTCACTCGCTAGTGACAATCTCGTCTTCCGAACTGTGGTTGCTGCTATTGGTGTTGGGAATCAACATTTTTGTTACCTTTTACGAGCGACGCGTGGGTCACCGGATTGGCAGCACGATTCTGATCGCTGATGCCTACCACACCATGAGTGACATCTGGGTGACGATCAGCGTTCTGATTGGGTTAATTGGCATCTGGCTCTGGAATTTACAGTGGCTGGATGTGATTCTGGCCTTTCCAGTGGCGGTCATGGTGTTCTGGAGTGGCTGGCAGGTGATTCTGGCCAATTTACCCTGGTTGGTGGATCAAATGGCAGTAGCTCCAGAGTCAATTCATGCGCTGGCGATGGAAGTTCCCGGTGTGTTGAACTGTCACAATATTGCCTCTCGCGGGGTGGTAGGCCATCAGATGTTTATTGAAATGCACCTGATTGTGAATGCCACGGATGTCGAAACGGCACACCGGATTACTGAGGAAGTGGAAACCCGCCTGGAAGAGCGGTATGGCCCGGTGCGAGTCACGATTCATGTGGAGCCGCCTGCTTACATCTCCGAGCAAATCTCTTATGAGTCTGAGGCAGAAGGAAAACTGCAAGGTGAATAGGGGATAGTGGAACGTAATGGAATGATGGGATGGTGGAAGGGTAGGGTAGAGACAGGATCAATCGCGTCTGTACAGTGAATGGTGTTGAAGCCTGGAGTGTTAGGTTATGCAGTTTGTGATCGATCCGCTGATCGCGACCAAAATCCTCAAAATGGGGCAGCGAGTCCGCTGGCGGGATCCAGCCATTCTAGAGCGCGGCATTGACCAAACCTGCCTGGTTCTGGATGACGGTCAGGAGGACACCCCAGAATTCTCCTTTTTAGTGATTGGTGACAGTGGATCCGGCTACCATCGCAATCACAATCCCCAACGGCAGGTCGCGAAAGGTATGGAGCGCCATCGGGAGGACTGCCGCTTTGTCCTGCATACCGGAGATGTGGTCTATCTAGTTGGGTCTGATGAGTATTACTACAAAAACTTCATCGATCCTTACCAGAAATTCCTGGTCGGGGGCGAACAATCGGAGCGAATTTGTTATGACAAGATGGTATTCAACCGACCGTTTTTCCCTGTTCCAGGAAATCACGATTATTACGATCTGCCTCTGATCTATGGTCTGCTGGCCCAACTGATAGGCCCACTGCGGTATCTATTTCGGTATCAGTTTGAACTGGATATTGGGTGGCATGGTTCCTATCAAGGAGATGTTTACACCCGCGCCTTTCTGGATTACCTCAAAGCCTTATCTGGGGAAGCGCTCAATCGACATTTAAACTTTCACTACACCGCAAAAACCTCTACGGGAGCCTGTCTACGGTATCAGCCCGGTGTGTTTACCCGCCTTCCCAACCGCTATTACACCTTTCAGAGTGGTGGCATTGATTTTTTTGCGCTGGATTCCAACACCTTTAGTGCCCCCCTTCCTTTACCCGACACCGCTCAGGGAAACGTTCTCCGGCGGCAACTGGAGCAACAGCGATCGCAATTGGAAAAAGAACGGCAGCAATTAGTAGAAACTGTCCTGAGGCTGAATCCTGCTGATCTCCAGGAGGCTGATCAACTGGATGACCTGCACGCCAAGATTGAGCAACTGGGTGAAGTGATCAAGGATATTGATCAGCAACTGGTGGTCGATGCAAGTACTGTCACAGATTGGGGGCAACTGGACTGGTTACAGGAACGCCTGATTGCCTCCTGGCGGAATCCTGAGCGACGGGGACGAGTGCTGTTCTTCCACCATCCACCCTATGTCACGGAAGTCACGAAATGGAGTCAGGCCCAAACTCTGGCTATTCGCGATCGCTTGCGTCAGGTCTTAGATGCCGTTGCTCAGGAAGTCAGTGACCAGACTCAAGGCCGTCCGATTGTCGATCTGGTTTTCAACGGTCACGCCCACTGCATGGAACATCTGCAAACGCTGGATACAGGCCATGCTGATGCTTACACAAATTGGATTATCTGTGGCGGGAGTGGGTATAGCTTGCGGCGACAGCGAACCGAAGGGCCGGAGTTAACTGAAGCCTTGGGATTTGCAGGAGCGCGGACGGTGGCTAAGTCCTGTTTATTTGTAGGACGGAGTGGACAGGGTTCTCACAAACGCCGTCCCTATTCCTTCCTGCGGGTGGATGTAAAAGCAGGTTGTCCACCCAAATTTGTTGTCCGGCCTTATGTGTCGGAGTGGTATCAGCGAGAGTGGCAGGAGTATGCGATCGAGCCGTTTACTTTGTAGAAAAGGCAGGGGGCAAAAGGAAAAATTTAAAGTTCTTTGTGCTACTACGTTTTTTCAATTTTTTCAAGTGGAAGGAGTATAGACGCAGAATTAATCCTGCGGTAGAGAAATAAGGGTCAAGAGAACGCCAATGAAAACCAGGTTAGCCTTATTAATTGCGGTTGTAGCATCTGCGGTTGCGGTTGCAGCGATCGGCTATGCCTACAATACCTATAAGGCCAGTGAAGCGAAAAGCCCCTGTCAATCGATCGCTACTGAACTGGAGGCTTTTAAGGGAGAAGGAAACAAGCTTTCAACCAATAAGGTGCAGGCTGTGAAAGACAAACTGGTAGACTGCAAGGTAGCATTACAATCTGTGCCGTTCAAAGGGGAAGACATTCAGCGATCGATCATCAAGGTGGATGATGTAGACAAACAGATTACGGCGATGATGCCGATGCTTGTCATAGCAGAAGGATTACAAAACGCTTTCAAGTCAGATCAATCTACCAAGTTTGAAAATTTAACCCCCTGTGAACAGTTAGATGCGATCGCGAAAGCGGGGAAATCGGTCGCCGATTATTTAGATGCATCTGATGAGACGGCTTTTAAGACTTATCAGAGTGCGATCAAGACCTCCTGCACCTGGCATCAATCGCAATTAGATGTGGCGATCACCAAATGGCAAGCCAAACAACCCAAGCCTGCTCAACCTGCTCCCATCATTCCTTCCAGCAGTGGCTCATTTCTAGGAAATGCTGTGACTGGAGAACCCGTCTATCTTAATTAGCGCTTCTAGAGTTAACACTACCGGAGGACAAGTCACTTACCAGATTGGCTCAGATGCGGTAAGCGGTTACGTCAACTGTAAGACGAACACAATCAATACAGCAGCTTATGGATCATTCTCTCCTCAATCTCAGGCAATCCAAAGCGCCATTGATGCCGTCTGCCGTTAAGTGTTCTTTTGCCTAAAGACAATTAAATTGGGAAGTTGGGTAAGGAATTGATTTCAACCTGGCGATCGATCGCTTCCCGGTAAATTGCTGTTTCGTGATTGGGAGCGAGGTTCCCGGTGTAGTTGAGAAACGACCAGAACTGCCCAACGTGACGATATTCGCCTTCACGAGTCTCAGAGGCGGGAGTTTCTGGCACCATGTCAGCGATGTTGAACACCCGATAGGTGTTGGGAACGGTGGTGTTGAAAAATTGAGCAAAAGTGGGATCACCCAGGCGGGGTGAAGCATAGGTGTACAGTCGTACCTGCGAGGTACCTTTGAAGCTGAAATTTGCTATATCAACTGCAGTCAGAGTAGCCAGTACCGCTCCCAAACTGTGACCTGTCAAGTAAACAGGCGCGTTTGGATTCAACAGTTTGTAGACATGTTTGATCTGCGTTTCAAGATTGTCATAGAACGTCTGAAATCCTCGATGAACCCGGCCTCGCTTCACTCCATCCAGAACATAGTCCGTTTGTCGGGCCTGAACATTAGCAAGCCAATCATTCAGGGTTTGGGAACCGCGAAACACAATGATGTTGGCCCGATCAGACCGCAGCACGTACCCCAAAAACACCAGTCTGGGATTCAGAACTCGCTGGGTCACACCTTGAAAGATCCGCTGAAGCTCTGGGGGTAAAAGGTTTCCCAGTTTTTCTAGGGGGGCATTCTTCAAAATTTCCGGTAGGGAAGTTCCTTTGAGGGAAAAGCCAGCCAGATCTTCCAGTCCCTTAAAGCTGGCAACTTGGGTGAACCCGTTCAACTCCGGGATGTAACTGGGCAGATCCTGAATGGAACCATCAAAGGATGGATTGTTTTTTCCAGTCTCAAATTGCTCATAGGCCAGGGCACAGCAGCGAATCAGGAGTTTAGACCAGGCGCGATTGTAGGGAACCGGAGGCGTAATCGGACTGTTACTGACCGCCACCTGCAAATCTGATGTTCCCTGAAAATCAAACAAATCAGATAAATCAGGAGTGTTGGTTGGGGGGGACAGGGCGACGGAGGGGGGGCGAGTTTGAGCGACGGATTGTTGAGCCGCGATCGCACTTCCCGTCCCAGCCGCTAACCCAGTCAGCAGAAGTTTCCGACGATTAAGGTTCACCATTGCAAGAGATATACAGGTTATCTCAAAAATCATCCTCCTTCGGGTATGTGTTGGCAATAGCAGGTGTTAAGGATTAAGTACAGTAGCGTTCTAGAACACTCTGCGTGGGCAATCCGTATTGGCCCCTGCTCAGGATACTGCTGCCAATCCTGCAACACCGCTTGCTCGTAGGGCGGTCATGCGGACTATCCTGTCGCACCCACTTCCGAACTGTATGGGGACTGGTTCTAAATTGGTGAGCTAAGGCGCTAATCGAGGTTTGCTACTGCTGATAGAGCCGTTGAACCTCTTGGCACTAGCGCAGCGTGTACGCTGCATTGGCGTGGATTTTCATCAGAGTTAGAGAACTTGCACATCGGTCTACCTTGGCCAATACTAGGAACAACCTGTCATTACAGATAGTGAATAGTGATTCCATTCCCTTACTTTCCATTCCTGATCCCTAGGTCCCCGATCTCTAATCCCTAATTCCCAATCCCTCCATGCAACACTTCCCCTCAGACATTAAACTCCTGGTACTAGACATCGATGGCACGATCGTTGGGATGAACAACGAAATTAATGAGGCTGTTAAGCAGGCTGTCCAGGCTGTCCAGACCAAAGGTGTTCAGGTGGCGATCGCTACCGGACGGATGTATCGTTCCGCACTTCGGTTTTACAAAGACCTGGGAGCAACCCTGCCTTTAATGACCTATCAGGGAGGCTTGATCAAAGATCCGGCAACAGGAACAGTACATCGCCACTGGACAGTCCCCAAGTCCTCTGCTCTGAAATTATTGGATTACTTTGAGCAGCCAGCATTACGCTCCCAACTGTCCGTTCACTTCTATATTAATGACCAGCTTTATGTGCGGGAAATTACCCCTGAAACAGAAGCCTATGTTGATCGCTCCAGTGTTACGGCGATCGCAGTCGGGGATTTACGATCCGTACTGGACACCGAACCAACGAAAATTCTGGCTTTATGCGATGACTCTGATTTGATCAGTCACACGCTGAACACCCTGCGGCAACGTTATGAACCTGCCGAGCTTTATCTGACCACATCTGTAGCCACGTTCTTCGAGGCAACGAATCCTTTAGTCAATAAAGGAACAGCCGTACAATATCTGGCCGAGGAGTATCTGGGACTGAAGCCCGAAAACGTGATGACGATCGGCGATAACTTCAATGATGTGGAAATGATTCAATACGCTGGGATTGGAGTGGCTATGGGAAATGCTCCCGATGGCGTAAAAGCAATGGCCGATTGGGTGGCTCCAAGCATTGAAGAGGATGGAGCAGTAGCGGCGATCGAGGAGTTTTTACTATAAATAGTTTTAAGTTTTATGGTTTTAAATAGTTTTAAGTTTTATGGTTTCCTGCTTAATTCCTTACTTCACGTCATAACCAAAAAGATTGGGGTTCACTTCATCTAGCTTCAG
>NZ_JBRAGO010000110.1:0-13944 GCF_052746595.1 Leptodesmis sp. | reverse complement strand
ATGTATCCCGACGCTGAGGCTTCACATACAGCGCGGGACTTATAGCTCCCCGAACCCCTCAATAGTTAACTTAATTAACGCTAAGATGGACTAAACCGGAATGATTCCGACCTTTGAAATCCTTTTTTGAGTATCACATCCATGACGGCTGAGGTTTTGGTAGAAAAGAAAAAGCTGGCGAAAGCCCCTTTGAACATTCATCGCCTGGGCGATCGCGTGTTACGCCAGCCAGCAAAGCGAGTGGCAAAGATCGACGCTGAAATTAAGCAACTCATCCGGGAGATGCTGCAGACCATGTACAGTTCTGATGGCATTGGACTAGCAGCTCCACAAGTGGCAATTCACAAACAAGTGATTGTGGTGGATTGTGACCCGGAAGAATCCGCTAAGCCGCCGCTGGTGCTGATTAATCCCACAATTACCCAGGCCAGTCGAGATATTACCGTAACACAGGAAGGTTGCCTCAGTATTCCTGGAGTTTACCTGGATGTGAAGCGGCCTGCCGTCGTCGAAGTGTCTTACAAGGATGAGCACGGTCGTCCACAGCGGTTATCAGCTACAGGTCTACTAGCCTGCTGCATTCAGCATGAAATTGACCATTTGAACGGGGTGCTGTTTGTAGACCGGGTGGAAAATGCTCTGCTCTTGAATCAGGAGCTAGCCAAGCATGGCTTTTCCGGCAAAGCGGTGAAGTCACTGGTCTGAATGAAGGATTAGTAAGTATCTACCGGGCTGTGAGCGAGCGTTTTTTGAATTTTTAGTTTGTACACGCCTTTGCTATAGCAAATTTTGATGGTTCAGGGGTAGGTTAATAAGTGACTCCAAAAAGCGGTGTTTTTCTAGCAGGTTCCTGCATTGCAGCGATCGCAGCGATCGGATCGATCTTCGAGTTATCGTCAGGTACACCCGAACTGGGCAATCTGACAACCGGGATCATTTTGGGAGGAAGTATTCCTTTAACGATCGTCTGCTTCTTAGCTGCCGTCTCTGATGCTAAAGCTAACCAGTAGCACTAAAGAATCATCCGTCACCCAGTAGAGTCATCACTGTTCAACATTCACTTTTCTAGAGTGCCAAACTCCTTCTCATGATGACGGGAAAGGATGAACAAATCGCGTTTCTCAGGCTACTCCCCAGTAAGGTGGCGACCAACGCCCAACTCTATCATCGTCTGTCTCCAACAGAGCCGATTGTGCTAGGGCGCGATTTTCGCTGCCACATTGTGCTGGATCCGACCCTGTATCGTTCAGTTTCCCGTCGTCATGCCGAGGTCAGTCCAGTAGTGGGTATTGAAATGCCCAGTGGTGGTCGCTTCTGGCAAGTGTGTGATTTGGATAGTAGCAATGGTACCTATTTAAATGGAGTCCGTTTAATAGGATGTCGGGTGCTACAGGCAGGTGATCGCCTCTCATTGGGACAAAATGGCCCAGAGTTTGTGTTTGAATATCAGCTTTCAGAGGCGGTAGAGCCGCTACAGAATTTCAGATTTCGCTCTGGGCCGATCCTCGATTCCTCTACTGATCCAACAACTCCACCTCCCCGCCCTCTACCTCTGGTTTCTAGTCGTCCACGGGAAGCGGTCAGTCTTACGCAACTCTTTCCAATTCTGTCCACAGGTCGGCAACTGGCCCAAAAAGCCTATTTACTACCTGCTGCCGTTACCGTCCTGTTTGTGGTGTTGCTGTTTCTAGCGATCGGTAATCCCACAGTTTTTAATTTTCTGCTGGCTTGTTACCTGGCGATCGCGGCCTATTTCTTCATTTATCAACTTTGTGGCAAACGCAAGCTCTGGTGGCTGCTGCTACTGGTTGCTCTGTCTACCGCCCTCCTGCTGGTGAGTCCGGTACTGGACTTATTTACATTTGTCTTTCACCACCTGCTACCGGGAGATCTTGCCAATACGAATGCTCAGGCCAATTTCCTACTTGCACTGGTCAAGATGTTTTTTGGGGCCGGGTTGATGGAGGAATTGTTTAAAGCCACTCCCGTGTTGTTCCTGTATTGGTTAGGACTCCAATTAAGATCCCCATGGCGAGAGCGGTTAGGCGTATGGGAACCACTAGATGGCATTCTACTGGGTGCAGCTTCAGCGGTAGGGTTCAGCCTTATGGAAACCCTCGGAGTTTACGTACCTGCAACCTATAAATCGGCTCTGATGTCCGGGCAGGATGCCGCTCAATTAGCCAGTCTTCAACTTTTAATCCCGCGAGTGTTGGGTCTGATGGCGGGACACATGGCATACAGCGGCTATCTGGGCTATTTCATTGGCTTGAGTGCGCTGCGTCGCCGTCAACGCAAATTGATCCTGGGAGTTGGCTATCTCACTTCTACTGGACTCCATACCCTGTGGAATGCCGCCGGCCTCCTTAATCCTGCTTTTCTGGCTATTGTGGGCGGTCTATCCTATGCCTTTTTGGGGGCTGCTATCCTCAAAGCCCGTGCTTTATCTCCTACCCGATCGCAAAACTTTGCAACCCACTTGTATCAATAATTTGCTAGTAATAAAAATTCTAGCAATAGAACAAACAGGGACGAAATCACTTCGCCCCTAGCGGTCGATGCAATGCTGTGCAATGCTGTGTTCTCTGAGTTAATCATTAATCGCGTTAATCGTCGTTAATCGTCCTGGGATGCCTGCAACTCGTGGATGGCAAACCGGGCGATCGCCAGACTGAGACGAGCACGCTGCATTTCAGAAAGCTGTTCCCAATCAGTTTGAGGAACTTGAGCAAGGGTTGTATCAATGGCATTTTGCAGTCCTCCATTGCGCATTTGATAAGCCAGAGGACGGGCCAGTACATACAAGTCTTCTGCAGCCAGGGTAGGTATAATACCTTGAACGCATTGCACCAATTGTTCAGAAAGCTGATCGGCCACTGACAGAGACGTATTGAGTGCTTTTTGAGTGTTGGACAAAGCGGCTTGGGCTTGTTGAGCGATTGCGGCCAGCAAGGAGTGGGGAATGCGAGTAGAGAAGCGTTCTGCCAGACGGCTTTGCAGTGAAATGGGGGCCCAGACCTGCTCCAGTCGATTGAAAAAGGATTGAGAGCGCTCGGCGATCTCTTCTTCCTGCCAATCTGCAAAAATAGAGGGGATATCTGAGTCTGTGAAAAAAGCTTCGCTTGCTGGATCGGCAGGATTCCAAGGATACCGAACTTGAGCATGGGGATTTTCACCCACCTGAACCATGTCCTCAGTCAGGGGCTGGCTGTCTTGCCAACAAATTGTAATATCTTCATTTTGCAGCAGAACATCCCATAGATTCTGCTCGCCGATTGCTTCGAGTTCCCCTGAATTGCCGAAACCTAATTTCCTTTCCATCACAGACTCCTGCATGCACTAGACAAATCTCTGTCGCTATCTTAGGGATCTACAGTGCGATCATGCACCATTTCGGAACCATCTCAATTTTTTGGATTTCGGGTTTTCGATTTTGGATTTGGAGATCTTTGTCCTCTGGCCTTTACCAATGATCAGTAACCAATGACGATTCGCCATCTGCCTGTTTTACAGAGGAGGTAAATCCGACGGGTTAAACACCTTGAACTCCAAGGCATCATTTTGTGTGCTGCCAAATTTGATCTGCATTCCTGGTAGCAGGGAAACCTCCTGATGATGAACCCGTTGCCAGCCAATATTGTTCATGATCCAGGTACCAAAACGGGAGAAGTCTTTCAGAAAATAGGTAGCACAGTCTGCCTCCCCTCCTAAATTATCCCGACAGATGATCATCGCATGTTCACGAGAAACACCACTTTCATCTTCTTTCAGTACCAGGTCGTTGTCTGCACTTCGGCCAATTCGCATTAATCCCCCCCGGATCTGCCAAACGCGGCCATCCTTCAACGATCGCAAGCAGGCCACTTGAGAGGGGATATCGGGTGGGCCAAACCCTGTTTCGCTAGTCTCCAGTGGTTTCAGCAATTCCCCATCAAATTCCGGGTGCATATATAGCACAGGCAGCGTCCAGGTTTGCTGATTGAAGCGATACAGAGTCAGTAAATGTTGTCTCGCCAGAGCAACCGCCTGATCGATCGGTAACCGCTGAGCCAGAGACTGGGCCAGAACTTGAATAAAGTGAATTGCTTCCTCGTCGGCGATCGGATCCCGCATTCCTAAAACTGCCGGAACTCCATGATGGATCAGCACTTCTGCCAGACTGCTGCGTGGAATTGGCTGTGTGCCCTGCATTCCTCCTGGTTCGGTTGAATGGCTGTCCTTGTAATAATCGGGTTGAGCACCCCAACAAGCATTAAAAACAGCCAACTTTACCTGGCAGCGGGTTAAAACCTGAGCTAATTCAGTGCCATTTAGGGGCGTATCGGGTCTGAGAAAGAGTAGCCCCCCATCTGGCCCAGGTTTGCCATGCCCCGCATAGAACAAGACGTTATAGATCCGTTTCTCCAATGACTGAATTAACTCAGCCGGAGAAGGTTGTACCAGAAC
Organism: Leptodesmis sp.; assembly: GCF_052746595.1. Taxonomy (NCBI): domain Bacteria; kingdom Bacillati; phylum Cyanobacteriota; class Cyanophyceae; order Leptolyngbyales; family Leptolyngbyaceae; genus Leptodesmis; species Leptodesmis sp. Next base: position 9,498 of record NZ_JBRAGO010000110.1, on the reverse strand, counting down.
ATCCACCTGGGCTGGGATGCCGCGAGCCGTACCAATGTCTGAGTTGCCAAAATTCCTCAAAACCTGGGCAAGAACTTCCGCTTCCTGTTCCAGTTTAAGAGTTTGTAGAGTGTCATTGAGTAAGCCAGTGGTGCCATTTGGATCAGATGCCTGTCCTAAAACCAGCAGAATTCGTAGCGCATAATCCATCCGCAAGGGGGGTAAAGCATTGACATCACTGGTTGTTCGACTAAATAGTACCTGCTGGCTCAAGGAAATCGCTTGCATTCCCGGAGCCTCTTGCATAATTTCCCAGGGAATGGCGACCAGGTTGGGATCTCGAATTTCTAACTGTAACCGTAGGGGTTTTCCCTGCCCCATCGCAATTCCCCGACTATGGCTAAAGCTACCTAGAATGGGACCATCAAATATCCATTGCCACAGGTGAATTCCCAAAGTTTGCATCAACCGAGTTGACAGCCCTCCCAATTGGACAGGTTCTAGCAAGGCATCGACAGGGGTTACAGTCTCCATCGGGTAGGGGGGCATTTGGCGGTTGGAAAACATTTCTTGCCAGGATTGCCAGAGCTGGCTGAGGCTGTTTTGCCAGATGCAATCCCGCAGGGTAAGACCGCCAGGATAGGGGGCTTGGGTGACATGAATGGCAAAGTGGGCCGCTCCAGTAGCTTGTAATGGAGTAACAGCTATGCTCAGGTAGGGAGTTCCAGTGGGAGGCATTCGTAGTCACTGAAAGGCGATCCGTTGCCGGATCCTTACTAAGGGTCAGAACTGATAATTAAACTAAGTCCAAACTAAGTCCAACCAGAGAACAGTTGTTTTCCGATCAGAGAAACGACGGTTCTGGACCTGGGCAAGGTTCAGATTCTAGGTACGCGATCGCAGAATGAAATTTGATCGTTCTATCAGTCTAGACCCTGTTTGCAGTGAGCGGGAGCATAACTCATAACTCTGATTTGGGGATTAAGGATTAGGAGTTGGGGGCTGGGATGTCGTCGGTGCGGGTGGCTTTGCAGGGGCCACAGTACATTGACCGAGCTGGGCGGCGGTCAGGCTGAGGTTGGATGTTACCAGAGGCGCGATCGTGGACTGTTCAATCCACCCGGTAGAACCAGGAACCGCCACAGGTAACCCCTCTCCTGGAACTTCACGGATACCTCCAAGGCTGACCTCTGGCAGAGAACAAACTTTTAACTGCAGCCAGGTTTTGTTATCTGCTGACACTTGTTGCCCAATGACTTCCAAAACCGTTCCCCCCGGTAACAAAGCCCCTTCCGCAGGCGTATTTCCGGCTGGAACAGCAGGTTTAGCCAATAGAATTAACGGAGTCTGGCCTGCGCTGTCCAGGGTTGTCCAAGTGACTTGAACCCGAGATTGAACCGACAAAACGGGAGCAGGGTTGGCCGGAGATAGACTAATCGGAAATCTTGTTGTCGGAGGAAGTGGGCTAAAAGTTGGCTCACTGGCCGTTGGTATTCGCCCATTTCTACCCATATTAGGAAACAGGAAAAAGGTCAGCACACCCAACCCCAAGAGGCATAATAATCCTACCAGAATGGGAACTAGCGGGGCAGTGGGTCTTTCTAGAACAACGGGTGGCTTGTGGGTCGGTACAAGATAGGTGGGAGGCTGCGGTGCTCCTGAAATTGGCAAGGGCGAGTTTTGTGGAGTTGCCAGTGCGGCTGGGAGAGGAGCTAGTGCCCCATCCGAAGTATCTACGACCTGGCAATGGATTAAACCAACAGTTACGTTATCATGACCATTTTGCTGGTTGGCGATCGTCACTAGTTGTTGAGCTGCTGTCCCCACATCAGAGGTGCCTTCCAGGACAGGGAGCAGAACGGACTGCCAGTATTCTTGCACGCGATCGTTGTCGCTCAAGCCATCGGAGCAGAGCAAGAATAAGCTATCCTCATCCAGCACAAACCGTTGCACAGTGGGGTGTAGAAACGCAGAGGTATTCATGCCCAGTGCCTGCACCAGGGAGCCAGAACTGGGTTGCTGTAAAGCTTCTCGATATAGCGAGTAACCCAGGCGCACCTCTCTGGCGGCTAAGTCGTCATCCAGGGTAATTTGATGACAATCGGTTTGACTAATCCAATAGGCGCGGCTGTCTCCTACATGGGTAATGTATAATTCTGGCCCCTGCCCTAGTGCCATGACCAGAGTTGTGCCCATCCGCTGGCGTTCCTGGCGTTGCTCCTGGTCGTTGCGTTCTGCGATACGATCGTTAGCTTCCAGGGCCGCCTCTTCCAGTTCGATCGTCAATCGGGTAGGATCTAGTGGAAAGGCTGACCAGAGCACGGGCTGGAGCCGCTTTTGAATTGTTTCGATCGCCAGATTAGAGGCAATATTTCCTCCCTCATGTCCTCCAATTCCGTCACATACCAGCACCAGGGGAGTAGTGGATCTGGTTGCTGCCGCTAACGTTGGTGGGGTCAGCGTGATCGTCGTTGTGGTGCCGCTGGCTGGGTAGCAAGCATCTTCATTACGTTGTCGGGTGGGGCCTTGATCCGTCAGCGTGGCGATTCGGAGTTGTCGGGATTGGGATTGGCCGCACAGCGCGATCGCCTGATCCAGCACCATCAGTAGCTGTTCTCCAGTGACGATGGTTCCCTGCACCAAGTTCTGGCAAAGCTCGGCCATAAATTCAGCGATCGCAGGCTGAGCAGAGGGCTGCCACTGACTCCACAAATGACCTAAATCAGTAAGTGTGAGAGTTGTCGAGCGATTGCCATCCCCAACCCCAAACCGATGCTGTAACTCCAGAAGTCTCAGCAGTCCCCCCTCGACCCGCATCAGAGTAGGATTCAGCAAGGTAGCGGCTACACCCTGCTGTTGCAAGGGATCCCAAAGTTGAGCGATTTGCCAGAGCCAGTTGAGTTGGCGCATCACCCGACTGTGACTCCAAACAGAAACTAAAGTTGGCATCAATTGGCCCGCCTGCTGTGCCCCTGCCCCTGACTCGATACTGAAGGGGTAGATTGGCGCGTTTTCCAGCAATACCAAATCTGCCCCATCCGCCTGAGTAAAGGGAATCAGGGTATAGATTTGAGGAATATGCTGCTGATAAGAGAATAGTTTCAGGTAAGATTCAAGACCACTTGGCAAGTCATCTGGCGACTCTGGGAGCAGGCCAGGTCTGGTGTCCAGAAAAATACGACTCTGTTTACACCAATAGCGATCGTTCAGTAGTTCACCAGGCTGAATGTTTTCTGCTGCCTGACCAACTGCCCACAGGTAACGCTTGGGCAGGCAGGTGCGGCATTGCTGACAAAATCGGTGGCTCTCCGGATTAGGAGCCTGACAAACAGAATTGGGACAGTAAAGAGTTGCCTCAGGGCTGTGCATAGAGAAAAGGGGCCGGATCCGTCACCCGTCTAAACCCATTGGTGGATCAGTTGCGTGGATACTGATTGCATAACTCCTATGTTAAACCCAGGACTTAGGTGTAATGCATTTAGACCAGGCGGTGAGCTACCTAGCCGGAGCCAAATTCATTCGTGCGAAATATTTTTAGGTGTTAAGAATCCTCAATTGGACTGAATTTTGGCCAAGCCTTAACCTTTTAATAACTAATCATCACTTTGCTCTTAACCCTGAACCAGTATTCTTTGTGTGAATGTCTCATTTAACACTCGCCTTCTGGAGTAAAGCTATGGTAGTCAAGAATGTGAAGCTTGGGGCCAACCGCTTCACTACATTAATCAGCGGCATGGCTGCAGCTGCTGCAGTGGTTGGTTTGTCAGTCAATGCTGTCAATTCTCAAGGCGCTGTTATTAAAATTGATGGTTCTAGTACAGTGTTTCCGATTACTGAAAAAGTTGCAGAAGGCTTTCAAAAGTCTGGAGGTGCCAGAGTCACCGTTGGTATTTCCGGGACTGGCGGCGGATTTAAGAAATTTTGCGCTGGGGAGACTGACATCTCTAATGCTTCTCGCCCCATCTTGGCCAAGGAAATGCAAGCCTGTGCTGCAAAGGGTATTCGATATATTGAGTTGCCTGTAGCATTTGATGCTCTAACAGTTGTCGTTAATCCAGCTAATACATGGGCAACAAACCTCACAACTGCTGAGTTAAAAAAGATCTGGCAACCCGGTAGCACAGTCAAGAACTGGAGTGAGGTTCGTTCCGGTTTCCCGAACCTGCCTTTGCGGTTATTTGGTCCCGGCGCTGACTCCGGCACCTTTGACTACTTCACCGAGGCGATTAACGGCAAGTCCAAGCAAAGCCGGAAGGATTATACAGCCAGTGAAGATGATAACGTATTGGTGCAGGGGGTTTCCCGCGATAAGGGTGCTTTAGGTTACTTCGGGTACGCTTATTATGAGCCTAACAAGAGCCGGATCAAGGCCGTCAAGATAAATGGGGTTGCTGCCAGTAAACAAACGGTTGAGAGTGGTGCCTATACTCCTCTATCTCGGCCTCTGTTTATTTACGTCAATGCTAAGTCCGCTCAAAAACCCGAAGTGAAGCGGTTCGTTGAGTACTACATTAAGAATGGAGCCGCCGCTGCTTCCGCAGTGAAGTATGTTCCACTACCTGCGAGAGCTTACACAGTGGCAATGAACCGCTTCCGATCCGGAAAGACCGGAACAATTTTTGGAGGTGAGGAAGCAGTCGGGTTGAAAATTGACGAACTCCTTAGCCGTGAACTGAAAGAGTAAGATCTGTGCGTCTTGCCGCTCAACCTCTTGATTAGGACAAGGCATTCAGAACTCCTGACTTGCAAACGATGTTCTGAATGCTTTGTAATCTCGATCTTCTACACTTGCCTCATTTAATAATTATTTTCATGGCTATGCCCCAATCCTCGGCACAGGCATTAAAAGCTAATCCATTTAATCGAAAAAAAGCCAGCCGTGAGCTGCGAGAGGGCTTGATTCAGTTTGTGCTGCTATTAGCAGGGCTTTCCAGCGTGGCAACAACCCTAGCCATTATGTACATTCTGATTATTGAGTCTGTTCACTTTTTTCAAAAGGTTTCCCTTGTAGAATTTCTCACGAGCAAGGATTGGTCGCCCTTATTTGATCCACCGGGGTATGGAATTTTACCATTGGTATCTGGAACCCTGACAACCACGTTGGTGGCTCTGATGGTTGCAGTACCGATGGGCACGATCGCAGCCGTTTATGTCAGTGAGTTTGCGTCTCCCCGGGTACGGGAGACCGTAAAGCCCATTCTGGAAATGTTGGCTGGGATTCCTACAGTAGTGTATGGCTACTTTGCGTTACTCTTTGTCAATCCGATCCTGCAATGGCTATATGCTCCAATCGGTCCAATTTTGTCAGAACAACTGCCAGCCAGATTGAGCGAAAGTTCGCCCTGGTTGGCTGAGTGGTTACAGTCGACCTTTCCGATAGAACTCTCAGGCTTTAATATGCTGGGGGCAGGAATTGTCATGGGGCTGATGATTACTCCACTGATCAGTTCTATCAGTGAGGATGCTATGCGAGCTGTACCCGTGAGCCTGCGGGAAGGATCTTACGCAATGGGGGCTACCCGCTTCCAAACAGCCTGGAAGGTGGTATTTCCGGCGGCGATCTCTGGCATTATTGCTGCCTACATCCTGGGAATTTCACGAGCCGTGGGGGAGACAATGATTGTTGCGATCGCGGCAGGGCTGCAACCCAACTTCACCTTCAATCCCCTGGAGTCTGCTGCGACTATTACAGCGTACATTGTCCAGGTCAGTTTAGGAGATTTGCCCCACGGTTCATTAGAATATCAAACCATCTTTGCGGCTGGCCTTACACTGGTCTTGGTAACGCTGGTGTTTAACATTCTGGGCTACCTCCTGACCCAACGTTTCCGCGAGAAGTACTAACATGGCACAGTATGACATGGCACAGGAGAATTTTAAGACACTTCAAGATGGAGTGTCGAAGCGGCAGTTTTTGAGCGCGGCCTTCTCCATCCTGGGGTTATTGGTAATCTTGGTGTCTTCAATCGTCCTGTTGGCCCTGGTGGTGCAGCTATTTGTGCAGGGATATCCCCGGTTGAATTGGCGGTTTTTCACGTCTTTTCCCAGCAGTAATTACGAAGAAGCCGGGATCCTGGCGGCCTGGGTCGATTCCTTTCTGGTGATGCTGACAACAGTTACAATTGCAGTGCCGTTAGGGGTAGCTGCTGGGATTTACTTAGAAGAGTATGGTGGCAAGAATTGGTTGGCCGCCATTATTGAAATTAACGTGACCAATCTGGCTGGTGTACCCTCAATTATCTACGGACTTCTGGCTTTGGGCTTTTTCAACGACACCCTGGGCTTAGGTGAAAGTATTTTAACCGCAGGGTTGACGTTGGCTTTGTTGATCTTACCGATTGTGATTGTGACTACTCGGGAAGCCTTACGAGCTATTCCCAATAGCTTGCGGGAGGCGGCCTATGCGGTGGGATCGAGTAAGTGGCAGGTGATCTGGGATCATATTCTGCCTTGCGCATATGGCAGCATCTTGACAGGGATCATTATTGGCTTGTCGCGGGCGATTGGTGAAACGGCTCCTTTGATTACGATCGGAGCACTTACCTTTATTGCCTTTCTGCCTCCTGCACCGATTCAGCCTAATTTTCCTTTCATCTCCTTTGAATGGTTGAAGGCTCCGTTTACCGTGATGCCCATTCAAATGTTTAATTGGGTTTCCCGCCCGGAACCAGAATTTCAGGTAAACGCTGCCGCTGCTGGAGTAGTTCTGCTTGTCATGACTTTGACCATGAATGGTTTTGCTATCTATCTTCGTTATCGTTTTCGGAAAGGGGTGAAATGGTAAACGATCACTCAAACTTTGTTGCCAGCACTGCTGAGTTGGATCCAAAAGCAGAGGTACGTAACCTCAATTTCTATTACAACAATGATGTTCAGGCATTAAAGAACATTAACTTAGTAGTACCTAAGAATAAAGTGACAGCTCTGATTGGCCCATCCGGATGTGGTAAAACGACCCTGTTAAGGTGCTTCAATCGGATGCATGACTTGTATCCAGGCAACCGTTATGAGGGACAGATCTATTTAGATGATGTGAATATCCTGAGTCGTAAGGTAGATCCAATCGAAGTGCGGATGCGAGTCAGTATGGTGTTCCAGCGTCCCAATCCCTTCCCCAAAACGATTTATGAAAATGTTGCCTATGGTTTGCGAGTACAGGGCTTAAGCAAAGGCAGCTCGATTGATGAGAGAGTTGAAGCCGCCCTTAAGGATGCGGCACTATGGAATGAAGTGAAAGATCGATTATCCGACTCAGCTTACAATTTGTCCGGTGGTCAGCAGCAGCGATTGTGCATTGCCAGAGCGATCGCTACTAATCCAGATATCGTCTTGTTTGATGAACCCACCTCGGCGCTGGATCCGATCGCTACAGCTAGCATTGAGGATTTAGTGAATGAGTTAAAGCAGCAGTTAACCATTTTGATCGTCACCCACAGTATGCAGCAAGCCGCTCGGCTGTCGGATTACACCGCCTTCATGTATTTGGGAGAGTTATTAGAGTTTAACAGTACCAAACTTTTATTTAACGAACCTGCCCTGCAACAAACCAAAGATTATGTTGCTGGCCGCTTTGGTTAATTACGGGGAATTTTCAGAAACCGTTTGCTTTCCCATTCCCTAATCTGGGAAAGCAACTCCTGTAGATGGATCCCGAATATACAGGCCCAATGTCAGCGATCGCAGGACTTCATCCCAAACAGGAGTCATCACATCCGCCTGATCTGCCCAATAATCGAAGGTGATCAGAACCTGAATATTAGAGCCTAAGCCAACACAAATCCGTGAGTAAGCTTCTCGGTTTTCATTGGAATCGATAAACTTTAATTCCACCCAGACAATGCGGGCGGTTTGCCGATTCAAGGTAATGACCTCTCCCCGTTCAATTACATCGCGACTATCCTGTTCAGCAATTTTCTTGAGCATGGCCGCTAGAGGAAAGAGGCTATAGTCGGCGGGGGGAAGGTGGTTAAAGGACATCTCCAGGCAACAATCATTGTTGGGGGGCTGCTTTTCCATGAATTTGAAAGAGTTTTTGCCAGGTTCTAGATGCCAACCTCTGGGAATATCAAATCGGACTGCCCCCCGATCGGCTACAAAAATCTTGTAACCGGGCTTACTCTTCCAGTGATGATCTTCCTTCAATTCCAGGGTTTGTTTCATCCACTCCGGTTTGCCCTTTTTGTGCTTTCCCATAGTGCAGTGCCCTAATGTTGGTATGCCCCTTACCTTCTATGATCGTGCAGTATCTATGATCGTGCGGTATCACTCAATTATGCAGCTTGTCCTCTCGCCGAATTTCCTCCGGCTGTCCCACTACAAATATCTCCCACTACAAATATCAGGGTAAACCATTGCCCCATTTCTGCTTGGACAAAACCCTCCAGGAGCGCGACCTGTATAAGGGTGATTGGCTCCCTCGGCCGGACGTTCAGCCGTATCTCTGGTGGGTCAGTCAACCAGTTGACGCGACTGGTCATTAGTTCAATGCGTTGAAATGTGATAGTGCGATTCAGCAGAGCCTCCCGCAGGCTAGCTTCCAGTTGGGACTAGCGTACCAGTTGACCAAAACTGAGCCCCAGAGGGATGAGCAGAACTGCTGTGCTGGCCAGGGTCAGGAACAGTGCCTTGCGGGCACGGGTAAAGGAGGCATAACCCGCAACCAAAAAGGTCAGCATACAGGCCAGAATAATGCCCAGTAGATTGGTCAGGTAGAGCAGGGTGCCCCCCAACTGAGCGACCAGTCAGCCTGGGAGATACCCAGTCCAATTACACAAATTGGTGGCATCAGGGCAACGGCGATCGCGGTTCCTGCCAAACTCCCAGAAATCTTGGGCTGCACTTTGGCGTAGCCGCTGATGCCACCAGCTACCACTGCAACCCCCAGATCCAGTAGGGTTGGCTCCCCTCGCGCCAGTACCTCAGTGCCAAAATTGGAGATGCCTACCAACCGACCCAGCCCACAGGCCAAACCAAGAGCCAGCATCGTTCCCACCATGATCGAGGTGATTCCCCGACGCAACAGCGCCACATCGCCTTCGAGCGCACCAAAGGCAATCCCGCGAACTGGCAGCAGCATCAACGGGGCGATGATCATAGCACCAATAATCACTGCCGCGCTGTTGGCCAGGAGGCCAAAGGTGGCGATCGCACAGGAGCTGATAATCAAAATCAGAAAGGAAAAGTCAGGTTCGGAAGCGATCGCGGATTTTGTTTAGCACCTCTGCCTCTTCTGAGGATTGCAAGCCCTTTCGGGGGCATGAGTACTTTTCTATCACAAAACAGTGAATGGAGATTGTAGGGGCTGCATCCGCCCCATCTTTTTAACAGTGGGTTCGATCGCAGCCTAAACCACCGAGAATAGAGAGAACAGACTGTTGTTGGTTAGGAGAAGGAACCGTGCTGAGTTCAACACAGGAATTGCTGGAAACGGCTCGACGTAATAGTTATGCGATCGGGGCGTTTAATGTGTACAACCTGGAAGGGGTAAAAGCGGTGATCAGCGCGGCGGTAGACAACAAC
>NZ_JBRAGO010000109.1:0-13991 GCF_052746595.1 Leptodesmis sp. | reverse complement strand
TGCTTATCTCAATAATCAGTTATGAATCTTCTCTCTAGAAGGTGACACGCACCCCAAAAACTATTCCCAACCAGGGGGTTAGGAGATCGGCCCTTAATGCGAGGATGATCACAGTTCTGTGCTGGCTGATTCTTGGCCTGATTATTCTGAATTTATTTCCTGTAGGCATACAGTCAAAAACTTCCATTATCACCTGGGGTATGATTTTAGGGCTGCTCTTTGGGGGTGGAATTACTGTCATCCAGCACTTCATCCTGCGATTTATTCTGTGGCTGAAGGGCTATATTCCCATCAATTTAATTCGTCTACTGAACTACGCCAGCGATCGCATTTTTCTACAAAGGGTTGGAGGCGGTTACATCTTCATTCACCGAATGTTACTGGAACACTTTGCCTGGATGAAATGAGGGCAGTTAGCATCAGTAACACCAATCGTCTCACCCGATCGGATGACACTATTTACCATCTGGGTGATCCAAAAGCGATCCAGTTGGCGCATCCAGCGTGAGGAAGGTGATTGGGGTTAGCAACTCGTATCTTAGAAGCATAGACAGTTGCTTAAGTGCAACCTTGAATACCTGCGGGGGGCTGCCAGGTATTTTTTTATGCTTACCGTCGGCGCTCCTGTAACTTGCGGTAAACGGCTTTCAGATCGACCTTGTGATGAGCCAGAGCTACCAGGGTGTGATAGAACAGGTCGGCCACTTCCCCCGCGATCGCGTCTGGGTCATCATCCTTGCAGGCCATCACTACTTCCGCTACTTCTTCGCCAATTTTTTTAAGGATTTTGTTATCCCCTCCGGCCAGCAGTTTGCAGGTATAGGAGGTGTCGTTAGGATGATCGCGACGATCGCACACTACCTGATATACCTGGGACAAGGTATCAGCCAGGGGTGGTTCAATGTGGCTGTTCACCTGATGAAAACAACTGCGCTCTCCTGTGTGGCAGGCAACATCTCCCAACTGCTCCACGTTGACCAGCAGGCAGTCACTATCGCAGTCGTACCGCAGAGCTTTCACTCGTTGCACATGACCGGAAGTCGCCCCCTTATGCCAGAGTTCCTGCCGCGATCGACTCCAGAACCAGGTTTCTCCCGTTTCCAGGGTCTTCTGTAACGACTCCCGATTCATCCATGCCATCATCAGCACGGTTCCATCCAGATAATCCTGAACGATCGCAGGAACTAATCCGCGATCGTCGTACCGAATTGACTCGACTGGAATTGCCTGTCCATTCATTGCGACTCTCCCAAAGTTACTTCCCAAAGTGCAATCTCATCATGCCACCCTCTCGCCATCCTGATCACGCCACAGGGGCTTTATTCGTCACCAGAGCTTCAGTCATCGAATGCCGCAATCGCTCAGAAGCGCCAATATGGTAAAAGTGCTGCACTGGAATGATCTGCAGTCCTGGTTGCTGCCAGTGTTCTTGCAGAGCGCCATTAGTGCGAAACTGGTTTTCCTTCCAGGTAGAGAGAATAAATGGGCAAGGCAATTGTTTCAGCAACCGAATCAGGGTTTGCTCATTCTCAGTCGTCCAGGTGTTGTAGTAATCCACATGGCGACCCAGGTAAGGCGGGTCTACATACACCAGATCGGCTTGCTCTGAAACGGCCAGGGTAGCGGTGAAGTCGGCCACCTGAAATGTCCAGGTATGGGTATCCAGAATTTCCTGTACCCGTCGTACTTGATTCACAATTTTGGTGATGTAGGGTTTTGCGAACCGTTGCGGCTTGCGGCAGAATGGTACGTTGAACTGGCCTTTGCGATTAAACCGAATGATGCCGTTAAAACAGGAGCGGTTCAGGAACAAAAAATCCAGCGGTTGCTGAGTTTGATTGAAGCGATCGCGCACTTCGTAATAATAGCGATCGCCCCCAGCCGCTAACTTCTCACTTGCCGTTTCCAGGTAAGCCGCCGCGATCGCAGGGGTAATGGACCCCGTTTGAATTGCCCGATAAAAGCGAATGATGTGCTGATTCGTATCGGCCAGGATGGCTCTCTCTGGCAGAACGTTAAATGCCACCACCCCGGAACCACAAAATGGCTCAATCCAGGTTCCAGTTAAGTCAGTCCCGACCAGAGCTTGAATTGCTGGAATTAGCTTAGTCTTTATCCCCTGACACTTGATGGGAGGAACCACAATCGCCATTTAACTTCAGCCTGGAGATGAACGAGCTGCAGCAAAGACTTAGGCAGATGTCAGGGAGAGCATGCCCAATAAAGGAGAGTAAATTGTCGCGCTGTCTCGAAAAGTCCAGCTTTTATGTATTCCGTTGCGCCAAGTTCCAGAATCAAAATGGTTTCAAGTTGGGGATCAATAATCCAGTACTCTGGAATGCCCCTATCCTGATATTGTATCCGTTTGGCGATGTAATCATGATCGCGTTGAATTTCTCCCAGACTGACAACCTCAATCACCAACAGCGGGGGAGCCATCGTCAGGCGGATTGTATTGCGCCTTGCCAGTTGCTGAATGTGTTCTTCCCGAATAATGGTCAGGTCAGGATAGCGATTTTTGGGCTCTCCTCGGACTTCGATTTCTAACCCATGCCCCCGGACTCTCAAATGTCCCAATAGTGAAGCAAAATGAACCAGCAAAAATGTGGCAATACTAACGTTTTCTCCCGACTCTGGCGGCACCTCAACTAACTCCCCATTAAACAGCTCATACAGATTCTCCGTGCCGTCATCGTAGGCCAGATACTCCTCAAAGCTGAGAAATCTAGGTTTCGCCTGCACCATACGCCTAAATCCTTACCCCCCAACTCCATGCCCCTATTGTACGCTCGCTCTCCCATCTCCCTATCTCTCTCCTCATCTTCCCACCCTTCCCCATCTCTTATACTCTCCCAGCATACTCTCCCAGCCGCCCGCTGCCGAAAGCAGTTTAGAGAATTGCCAGAAGCAGATGGAGGTGCGATCGCTGCCCCTACCAGCCCACCACTACCTTCCACAAACAGGCTCCCATCCCCGCCATTGCTAAATATTGGGGCAGCAAATTCCATAGCGGCTGACGGGCAATCTTTTGAGTCAAGATGACACTCAGCCAAAATCCGCCAATCAGAGTAACAGCTTGCAGGAAGGCCAGGACAGCAGGATGGGCAACAGCAACGGGTAGATTGGCAGTCCCCAAACCAAAGGTAGCAAAGGTTACGGGAATAATCCGTCCGGCTTCCGTTAATCCCAATCTCAGGTAATGCGCCAGGTTTGCTGCCAGCACCAGAGGCAGATAACCATAGGCCAGTTCCACAAAAGGACGGGGTTTCAAGGTGCGATTCAGCAAACGAATCAGCTGGTGCGCCAGCAGGGCGATCGCTCCTGGCACCAGCAAGGCCAGCACAGATACGCCCGCATGGATTCCGAAATGTTCTAGATATAACGTCCAGCCCCATTGCCCCTCCATTTCAGGCAAACGATGCAGGAACACCGCTCCGAATAGGAGAAACAGTAGACAGACCTCGTAAGCCGTTGCTGTATGGGTAGTCCACAGTTCAATGCCCGGTGGCCGCAGATTCAGTTCCACCGATCGGTGGGGACAGGCTTTCAGACAGGTCATGCACAGCACACAATCCCGATTGTCTTCCAGTTGGGCCGGATGGGAATACAGCGGACAACCGCCTGTCTCCTGACCTTCTCCCTTCGCTGGCCCGCCTTTATAGCACTGGTAGGTGGTACAGGTAGCGGAACAAATTCCCTGTTGTGCCCGCAATTCCGTCATGGATAATTTGGCAAACAGGCCGTTCATGCCGCCGATCGGACAGAGATAGCGACACCAGAAACGGCGCTCAAACAGAGCAGAGAAAATCATGGCTCCAGCCGTAATCAACAACAGCAGGCACCCTGATAGATAGGCTGTATTTTCCAAATCCCATAATTCTTCCCAGAGCAGAATCAGCGTGAACAGACCAAACAAGAACCAGCCGCCCCAGCGTTCTGCTTCTTGTCGCGGCCAGGGTAGCAGTTTGCGGGGATACAGCCAGAGGGACAGCTTCTGGGTCAGTTCTCCATAAATCATGAAGGGACAGACCGAACACCAGAGTCGTCCCACGAAAGGAAACCCCAGGAGAATCAATGGCCACCACCAGGCCCAGAACATATTTAAAGCGAAATTACGATCGCGGCTCTGTGGCCCGACCATGAGAATTCCGACTACCAGGGCGAAGAAACCGAGGGTAAAGCCATAGTTGATGCGATCGGGCCACCAGGGACTGCGCAGAAATTGCCGCAACTGGGGATAAGCATTCAACAGATTGACCCGAAATCGCCTACCTTTGGGACTGGCGGCCCAAAAGACTTCTTCCGTCAGTTCCGGTGCCCCGTTGAGTTGAATCACCGCCCGTTCCACCAGGCTTTCCAGTTCCGTCAGGTTGCCCGGAAAGTCGTAGCTCTGCAGTCGGCGAATCGCTTCTGGGGTAATTCGCGGTTTAGGGATGCCACGCGATCGACAGAACAGGCTCAGGTAATACTCGACTTGCGCCTCAATATCTGCCTTACGAACCCGGAGTGGCGTGACTTTGATCAGATGACCGATTAACCCTTTTTGCTCCAGTGGTGGCAATATGCGCTCTGTGTTCATCAAAATGCGGGCTTCTGACTGGCGCGGCGCGGGTGGCTCCTCTCCATTACGGGCAATGGGGGTATAAGTACCTGTTTTCAGCAGTGTCACCAGTTTGTCGTACAGTTCCGGGGGTAAGTCTTGCAAATTGTTCAGTAACAGCGTGCCTTTGCCCAACCAATCCAGCAGTCCCGGTTTGCCCCCTGCTCGTCCAAACAGTTCGGCTCCACTCGCCTGTAAAATGTTGCAATTCACCTTAATCATTGGCTCATGGCGGTTCGGGGAACTGAAGTGGATCAGGGCGGCTGTATTGTCTTTCTCCAATCCCGGTTCGCCGAAGATCATCACCGGTGCACGATCGCTGGCGGCCTGCTTAATCTCCTGCCGTTGCCGCACCGCATAGCGACTGGTACCGACAATGCCTCGCTTCACCTTGGGCACCAGATAGGGACGTAGCGCGGCCTGTCGTTCCCGCTCATACTCCAGTTCAGCCGACACCTGATCCAGGCGACTGGCCAGATACCGGGAAAACTGTTGAGAAATCTCCGGATACTGCTGCACCAGTGCCAGGAAGTCTGCCCTGGAAATTACCCACAGCACCACATCTGACAGGGTAATCACCGTTTGTTGGATCGGTTGATCCAAAAGCAGTTCTCTCACATGAAACACAGCTCCTGGCAATAGTCCCACTGCATCCGCCAGGGAGGTTTTGCGGGTGCGGTAACTTTCCAAACGGCCTGATCGCAAGATATACAGCGCTTCTGCCGGAGTGTCTTCCAGCACTACCCGACGGTTTTCCTGGATGGATTGTTCTTGAATCACTGCCGCGATCGCCTCCAGTACCTCTTCGGATAGCACATGCAGCAGGGTATTTTGCCGTAGCCAGTTGACCCGTTCCTCTTGCTCCATGCTGTACCTCCTTAGAGCGGGCGATCTACCCCTACCTATGACAGTCATACCATTTTGGGTTAGGGATTGGGGATTGGTTACAGGTATTAACGGTTAAACCAAGTGCAGCTAGAGAACGGTCGTTTTCTTAATAAGACCAACTACGGTTCTGGACTTGGACAAGGTTTAATTAACGAAAGCTCATAAAAATCGACTTCTGCGCTAGCCTGTTCACAAGCCAATGACCGCCTGATGCCAGGAAGGGGATCAGGGATTGGCAGGTGGGGATTAGCTCCGTGATTTTCAGAGTGAATTCAATGGCAGATTAATCCTGTTGGCTACCCAAATCTCGGTTCGGAAAATATCCTTAAAATTCAAAATCTAAAATCCAAAATCCCTATGGCTCAAAACGTATCCCTTGCACACCAACCGTCCGTCTCGTCGGTCAATTATTTGATCGAGGTGGATGGACTGCGCAAGCGATATGGAACATTGGAAGCGTTACGAGGCATTAGTTTTGCCGTTCGACCCGGAGAAATTTTTGGCTTGATCGGGCCAGATGGAGCAGGAAAAACCACCACGTTTCATATTTTGGGTGGGGTCATGGAGGCGACGGCGGGAACGGTGCAAGTGCTGGGAAAACAGCCCCGCGATGCCCGATTGGGAATTGGTTACTTAACTCAGCAATTTTCTCTGTACCTGGATCTGAGTGTAAATGAGAACTTGAGTTACAGCGCCGGGTTGCGAGAAGTTCCGGAGGCCCTATTTCAGCAACGCCGACTCAAGTATCTCAAATTAATGTCCCTGGAAGACGTGGGCGATCGTTGCTGCTGGCAGGACAAACCAACAATTTGCGGAGTAATGAGTTGTGGCAGCGGATTGGCTATATGAGCCAAAAAATTACTTTGTATGACGATTTGAGCGTGGTAGAAAACCTGGAGTTTTACTGTGGGGTATATGGGGTTCCCCACCGATCGCGTCGCACCAAAATCGACTGGGTACTGGAAACCTGCGGTCTGGTGGGACGAGAAACTATGCTCACAGGCAAGTTGCCGGGAGGCTGGAAACAGCGGGTTGCCTTTGGAGCCTCCGTGATGCACGAACCGGAAATCCTGTTTCTAGATGAACCCACCTCTGGGGTGGATCCCCTGGCCCGTCGCCAGTTCTGGCGCTTAATTGAAGACTTTGCCCGCCAGGGAGCCGCCATTTTGGTCACGACTCACTATCTGGAAGAAGCAGAACACTGCAATCGGATGGGCTTCATGGTGGTAGGTGAAGTGGTTGCCCAGGGATCTCCCAGTCAAATTAAAGCCGAACAACCAGGGCAATTGATCGAAGTGATTTGCGATCGCACCCAGGCGGCCTCCAATTTACTCAAAACGCAACTGGATCCCTGGCGCGTTTCGATTTTCGGCGATCGGCTGCACCTCGTCCTCGAACGTCCTGATAGTGAAATTTCCGCCCTGCGTGAAACCTTACAAAATCACCAAATCATGGTTCATTCCCTGCGCCCCATTCCCTTCTCTCTAGAAGATGCATTCATTGGCACTGTACAAAGAAACTCTTATGCGAGTTTTTGCTCAGTGTAAGAAGGAATTAGCTCAGTTTAGCCGCGATCACTTGACGGTGGCATTGGCGATTGTGTTGCCATTAGCGACATTGTTGATTTTCGGATTTGCGATTCGATTGCAGACGAAAGATATTCTGATTGTGGTACAGGATTTTAGTATGACTCCTACCAGTCGTAGTTATGTGGCTCAGTTGTTTACCACCAATCAATTTCAACCGACGAGATGGTCGGGACAGGATCCGATTAATGATGCGATCGAGAAAGGAATTGCCAAAGCTGCAGTGATCATCCCACCAGAATTTGAATGGCAAGTGAAAGCAGAAAAAACACCACCATACAAGTGCTAATTGATGGCACGGATGCCAACAATGCTCGGCTAATCCAGAACAGTATTAAAGCAACCACGAGTAACTTTTTAACTCGCTCAGGATTAGCGCCTCCGAATGTGAACCGAATTAACACCAACACTCGTCTTTGGTTTAATCCCGGTCGTAAAGAGTCCCTCTACATTGTACCGGGGGTGTTCGGCGTGATTTTGTGGATTTTTCCATCGCTGTTAGCGGCGATCGCAATGGTACGTGAAAAAGAAGCCGGAACCATTCTTCAGGTGTATACGTCCAGTCTTACGGCAACTGAACTCATTTTGGGAAAACTCCTGGCCTATTTTATTGTCGCCTTGGCAGAAGCCATTTTTGTGATCAGCCTGGGAGCTATTCTATTTCATCTCTGGTTTGCCGGCGATCCCACTCCCTTTCTATCAGGCACCCTACTCTACCTGGGCACCAGCGTCATGTTTGGTTTACTGATTGGAGTCCGCACCTCTACCCAAAATGCCGCTGTTCAGGGAGTCGCCACGATCGGCTTCCTGACTGCCCTCCTTCTCTCCGGATTCATCTATCCCCTTAGCAATATCCCCTTTCCCCTCTCCCTGATTTCCGCCGTTCTCCCCGCCCGCTATTACATCGAACTCAGCCGGGATGCCTTTGTGCGCGGTACAGGTTGGCTAGGAATCTGGTATGCTCCCCTGGCGATCGCCGCCGTCGGCCTGTTCTTCTTCAACGCCTCCCGCAGAGTACTTAGCCAAATGCAGTTGCCGGAGTAAAGTTGGCATCACTCCGACTTCACTCTGGAGCCATCAGTTTTGAGTTTTAAGTTCTCAATGAGCCACCTGAGCTTAAAACTCAAAACTCAAAACCTAAAACTTAAAACTCAAAGATGAAAAAGCTTCTCCACCGTCTCCTCGAAAGCCGCTTTTGGGCTTCAATGGTCAAAGAGATACGTCAGATTACACGCAATAAGCAATTACTGTTTTTACTACTATTTCCGCCCACGGTTCAGCTACTGATTTTTGGATTTGCTCTCAGTCCCAATGTGGAGCATTTGAAATTCAAATTTCAATCGCAATCTGAAACAAGATAAATCAGCAGATATTCAAATCCTGATTGACGGCGTGGATGCGAATACGGCTAGAATTGCCAGCGGCTATATTAATCAAATTGTGAGTCAATATAGCCGCCGCATGGGTGCCCAGATTGTTGCGCCACTGGTGCAATCTCAGAGTGTCTTTCTGTACAACCCAGGGCTGATTAGTAGCTGGTTCCTGGTGCCGGGAGTGATGGGTCTGGTATTGACGCTTACCAGTTCCCTGGTGTCTTCCAATACGATGGTGCGGGAAAAGGATTCTGGTACTCTGGAACAACTCTTGATGACTCCCGCTGATGCCTGGGAAATTCTGATGGCCAAGATTTCGCCGCTGTTTGTGTTGTTGACGGGAGACGTATTTCTTGCTTTAGGACTGACTCGCTTAGTTTTTGGTGTACCGTTTCGAGGCTTCTTTCCCCTATTTATGGCCCTCACCAGTCTCTATTTGATTGTTGGCATCAGTATAGGAATCATGCTGGCAACGGTAGCCAGGAACCAGCAGCAAGTCGTGTTGATTTCTTTCTTTATTAATCTACCGATGGTGCAAACATCCGGCGCGATCGCCCCGATCGAAAGTATGCCACCCCTGTTCCGTTACCTATCTCTGCTGAATCCGTTGCGCCACTTTATCACGATTATTCGGGGGGTTACTCAAAGGGGTAGGCTTGGGAGCCTTGTGGCCGAATGTTTTAGCGCTGACCCTGTTTGCGATCGTCCTGCTCGCCATCAGTATTAACCGCTTCCGCAAACAATTAAGTTAAAAAATCCCAACCATTTCTGGCTGGGATCACAAATTAGCGTAATCCCTTTAACCCATAAATTGCTTATCACAGATATAAGTAAACCTGAATAAACCTTGTCCAAGTCCAGCACCGGAGTTTCTCTGATCGGAAAACGACCGTTCTCTAGCTGGCCTTGGTTTAAATCCCGAATACAGGCTTTACTCAGGCTTTGGAGGCTTCAGGTGAATGAATAGGGCTTATTTACAAATGGCCGATCGCGTCTTCAGGTTGTAACGATAGCCGTGGGGCAGAATATGCAGCTTCGCGTCACATAGGGCTAACGGCTCATCCTTCAGCACGCCATGAATGTTGCTATGGGTCATATCTTCTACATCAAGTACTGTGACAGCACTTTCACCCACTACTTCGATCTCATCCCCATTCACGATGATGGCCGTGTTTTCGTCAATGCCAAAACCCAACACAACGGGTTGTAAAGAAATCGCTGTTACCAGTCGTCCTAATCGTCCCCGTTGAGCAAAGTGCTGGTCGATCGCAACATTGGGAAAGAAGCCCATGCCTTCTTCAATTTCCACTACATCCATGCGAGCATTCGTTTCCGAATCACCTTCCGCAATTATGTTCTCAGGCATCATCGCTGCTCCAGCACTCGTTTCGCTAATTACTAAGCCTTCATTTTGTAAATGATTTAGCAGCAATTTATAAATTTCTGTATCCTTGAGGCACTCCGTAATTTGTCTTTGATCACCACCCGTGAAGAAAACTCCGGTTGCTTCTTTGAGTTTAGCTAGAGCATTTGAGTTCTCACCGTCCTGCCGGTCTTTCGTGTCAACCACTGTAACAGACTCAACGCCCAGTCGCTCAAAAACATCCGTATAGGTTCTGCCAACTTCGTCGGGCAAGCTGGTTGCCACCGTCATGATAACGATCCGGGCATTCAGGCTGCCTGCACGGCGAACAAATTCCCGTAGAATGTGCAATCTCCCTCCCGATCCTCTGCCCTTCCAATGATCACCAGTTGCCCGTGGGTTTGTTCAGTGGCGGCGGAGCTTTGAGCTTCTACCCTGGCCTGACTCTTGGCTTCATGATCGCCTGCTTCGCTCGGTTGTGCTGTGGGTTGAGTTGTAGTATCTGTCATATATTTCCTGCCTGTTCATACTCATCCCCCTACTGAACCGCAGCAATTCAGGCACCTGTATCGCTCATTTGGTAGATTCTGATACAGACAAAATTAAATTCTTTCTATGGGTTGACAGGAAGCGCCAGGTTTAATATAGTTCACTTGTACTAATTGGGCAAATTCAGAGGCGCTTGGGAACAATGGCCGGCTGAGCCATTCCTGCGCAAGGACGATCGGCAAACTGCCCCCAGTCATCCTGCAACCATATCGGGAGAATCAGTCATGACAGCTACAGACGTGAGACGATCGAAGGCGCAAGAGCCTGCGACATCTACCCCTTCAACCCGCACCCTGGCCTTAGATGCGGGCAATTATGACCTCAAGTTTTGGGATGGCACCAACCAGCCTAAAGCGATTCGATCGGTGCGCTACCAACTTCCCCAGGGACGGGATGCTGTGCGTACTCAGAACTCCTCCCCCCTGATTGAACTGGCGGATGGGACACGCTACCACTTTGGCGTACAGGCGTACAAGTACCGGCGACAGCAGCAAACCGTGGTTGAAAACAAGGTAGATCTGGCTCGCCTGCACCTCTACGCCTGTTTAGAACCATTGGACGGGCAAACTGAATTCTCGCTCAACCTGCACGTTTCTAAACCAGAACCAGGTAAAACTAGCAACGCGCTGCAATCGCAACTCATGGGAGTGCATGAGTTTAATCGCAATGATATTCCCTTCCGAGTCACTGTAGAGTCGGTGGAGGTAGAACGGGAAGGTATGGGAGCTTACCGCTATGCTCAACGGTTAGGACTGATTCCCGACAGTGGCTATACGATCGTGATTGATATTAGCGGTGGCACCTGGCTAACTCGCTTAGTCGATGCCGATGGTGAAGTGATTGATGAAAATGTCATGGATCGGGGCGGTACCTATGAACTGGCCACCTCCATCAGTTTCGATCGCTGCTTAACGGATAGCCTGGGGACCACAGCCGATCCCGGCATTGTCATGGATGGGTTCAAAACAGGGCATACCTATGCCGATACAGGTTTATCCTGGGCTTCCTGGCTGGATGAATACCTGAATCCCTGGTTCCTAGGCATTTTTCAAACCGTGAAAGCGCAGTACACGCCTTATATGATTCGGGTAACGCGGTTTCTGGTCACTGGCGGAGGCTCTTATTTGATCACAGAACGGTTGGCTGGCGGCAAACTCACAGCCGTAATTCCCGATCCTCAATTTGCCAATGTTCGAGGTTTATATTCGATCGCGGAGGGATTGCAACTATGTATGACAACAATATAAGACTCAGTCAGGATGTGCTGGATAAAGCAGAAATCATCGCTCAAGCATGGGGATTGAAAAATGCCAGAGCAGCCGTTGAGGCGGTATTTCGCAAATACGCTGACGAATATCTCCAGCGCTCATCTAATTCCTTTTCTGCCTCTCAACATCCTCTCCGAAGCACTCCTACCCCATCCCCCCAACTAACTTTTCAACCTCCCTGTTGCGAGGCGCTCAACGAGTTAGACGAGTTGCTGGGACTGTAGGCTGTACTCGTACCTAATCTCCGTCATAGACACCCCTAACGATTGTTTTCCAGCTTTTGAGTAAAAAGTCCCATGGCTACATAGTAATAAATCGTGAGGAGAATTCCAGAAAAAATCTGTCCACCAATTGGCCCATGCCAGAACTCGAAAGATTGCTTCCCCCAGTAAACCGAAGCAAATGTGAGTAATACGATGCGGGGAATATTCAAAATGAGAGCCAGAATTGCCCCCAAAAAAGCGACTAGTACTATTTTGCCCCACTTCTGACGCAAAAATAAGCCCAAGGCAATGCTGGCTCCCACAATAAGAAAAGCCATATCAAACCCACTGCATCCAGATGCCACTTCTACCGAACCCTGAGGTAAAGAAAGATAGGTGCCTCGTCGGGTAGCAGGATAGCCCATCGCCTGTAACACCAGACTGCCGCTCCAGGCCATCAATTCTTCAAACATTTGAGGTGGGGTGATCACTTCGCGAATAGCGTTGGATAGGAAGACCCAATCTGGATACAGGCTGAGCAAGACGAGGCTGAGCCATGGCCAATACTGCTTGAAGAAAGGCATTCCCCAAGTGCTGTAGGCCATACCTACAGCAATCACAACCACTAAGAGTGCCTGCATCGAAATTGACGCATAACAGAAGAAGAACGCGATCGCGCCCCCCAAGATGAAAGCATAGCCAACCAATTGTTCTTCTTCCGTAGCCGTCAGCCGGACAATTTCTCGTCGTTTCTGCCACAGTCTCTCTAACCCTAAATAGCCAAATGCGATATTCAGGATAGAAGTTGAGGCCCCTAATATCGTAGATCTAATCAAAATGCCGATCCACAGGGGGAGGTAAACAAGCCCGACCAGAAATCCACAGGTCAAAATTCGCGAATGAGTAGTCTGAATACTCTGTTTGAGCAACCATCGCAGATGTTTTTGAACTCGCTGCCAGTTCAACAGCGATCGCACCTTGTTTTTGCTGCCGTCGGCCACCTATTCGCCTCCAAAATTGAACCAGCTCAAGCACACCTGCTGCCCTCTGCCTTGACGCTAGACAGAATTGCCGCTTTGAATTTCCTCTTGCCGCTTAATTCTTTGGCGGTCGTGCCCCATACTGCCCCAAGCCAATTAAAGCCAAACCAATTACTGTCAAATTACCGACACTCGATATTCCAGTTCTCAAAACACTGGTCTTAGTCGTTTCCTTAGCCGATGCCAATTGATTGCTTAATAGTTGAGAGGCTTGCTCTAGCTGCTCTGGCTTAACCCTGGGAGTCAGTTTGGGATCCGACTGAGCCTGTTGCAATTGGGATTGAACCTGAGATGCCCAATTGCTGATATTCGCCATCGCCTGCTGCTGAAATTCGAGACTATCCCGGATCATCAGAATGCAAGACAGGATAAAGACGATCCCCAAAATTAGAGAGGCCATCGCCAACCGTCTGCGCCAACGCCGAAAATCCAGAATGCCGTACATAATCAGCGCCATGCCAAACAGCAGAATTACACTTCGATCTGCCAGTTGCTGTAAGAACGTGATGCGCCATTGAATTGTACCGAAGGCAGGGGGCAAGGTCAGGACAAACAGATCGACTAAAAAACCACCCAAACAGGCAAAACCAACAATTCGGCATAGCCCCTTGGGACTGTAAGAGGGAGAGAAATTTTGAGCAGGAACTGTAGTCATGGCACCTTAAATCACATGGGTTAGAACGGCTGACTTTCCGGCAACAGTTGCCGCCAGATCCTCACACGTTCTTCTTTCCATCATTTCCCCACTCATCGGGAGGCTTTCCGTGAACTTCTAATGAAGAAGCCCGTATTTATCAGCAGAAGAATGAATAGACTTCTTGCAAATTCCAATACTTTGGGCAGTTTTTATGAAAATGCTGAAAACTCTTGCCACCCCAGCAGCTTTAGCCCTTACCCTAATATCCCTCTCCCTTTTGGGAGAGGGATATTAATCCGGCTCCCTCTCTCCCTTTTTGGGAGAAGGAGTTGGGGGATGAGGGCGGTTCGGTGCAAAAGTGTCCGGCTGATGATGATTGAGTCTAAGGTAATCAGTTAGAACGTGAAGGTTGTCCGGATGGCACCAATTACAACATCTGAGTTGCTTGAGTTAAAGTCGGGATTGGTCAGCCAGACAATACCGG
>NZ_JBRAGO010000108.1:3084-14045 GCF_052746595.1 Leptodesmis sp. | reverse complement strand
TAGGCATTCCCGGCCAGAAAAATCTGGTGTTTCTGAGCCAGTTTCCCTAAAGCTTCGTATTCCGGCCCTGACATTTCAATACAAGCTTTGTCAGCCCAGGCGGTGAGCGATTCTCCCAAGGGAAAACCGGTCAAAAAATACTCTGGCAATACTACTAACCGACAATCCGGCCCAATGAAGGCAAGACTGGCGGCAATCTGGGGGGCAATTCGGGCGATCGCCTGTTGCATCAGAGCCTGGGCTTCAGCGCGATCGCGGGCATGATTAACAGCGGCAGCCGTTACCTGAAGCGCTAAAGCTCGGAATGAATCTGTCCTGGCGGAAGCTTCCATATGGGGGTGAGCAGCAATTTTTACTGTTAATCATAAGGCATCCCTCTCCCCCAACCATCTCACAATCCGGCTGGCTCTGGAATTATTCCTGCAGTTTCAATTGCGATTGAACAAAGGCTTGATGAGCTTCAGAGTTAATCCCTTGCTGAAGGACAGCTAAAACTTGCCGCATCTCGCCATTCAGTAGCGCGTTAACAGCCAGGTGCAGCCCAGGAAAAATCTGACTACTCAATACTCCCGCTGAATCCGGTGCTTGCAGCCGATATTCCCCTTCCTGCAACCCATACCAGCGAAACTGCCGCTCTTGCACCAACCAGACCAGATATTCCCGCACCCCATTTCGTCGGTAAGCCCGTAATTTGTCATGCAAATCATAGGAGGCGCTACTGGCTGCAATTTCCACAATCAATTCTGGTGCCCCTTCAATGTAATCATCCTCACTGATGCGAGATTGCCCTCCCCAGGCTTCCTCAATTCGGAGGATGGCATCCGGTTGGGGCTCATTGTCTAAATCCAATCGGACAGTGGGATTGTCTCCCAGCATAATACCGGGTGTTGCAGCTTCGTATACTCCTAACCAGGTGATGATTTTGCCATGCGGATTCGCATGTTTTCTGATCCGAACTGGGGATGCCACGTAAACCACTCCTTCAATCAGTTCAGCTTTTTCCAGATGGGGCATAGCGGTGTACCGCCGCTCAAATTCGGCTCGGCTGAGGCGATCGCCGCTCTCCAGAATTGGCAATTCACGAATCGCTGGCCCATTAGATTCCATGTTCAGCCCTCCTGACTATCTGAAATGGTTCCGCCCTAAGTATGTCTATGATAATTGACGGTAAAAGGCAGGAATCCTTAGTCTTGCGTTCGTTGAAAGATCACAGAGAGGTTATTCGCTGGCATGGCTACTGTTTTTACCAAAGCCAGATGGTGGGTTTGAGCGATAGCAACGACATCCTCTAAATTTCGGACTCCCCACTCTGGATTCTGCATCTGGAGACTGGCATCAAAGGCTTCATTACTCGGTGCAGTATGGTTGCCAGCCTGTTTGAATGGCCCGTAAAGATACAAGATGCCCTTGGGAGGTAACAGACGCTTTGCTCCAGCCAGCAGCCCCAGGCAGGCACGCCAGGGCGCAATGTGAATCATGTTGATGTTGACGATCGCCCGGATGGGATGCTGCTGCAAATCCAGGTCTTGCAAGGCTTCCGGTAAAGGCTGCTGCTCTAGGGGCCAAATCGGATCGCATGCATCCAGCGCGATCGGCGGATACAAATTCTCAGCAGGACACTGTTCCCTCCAGGCGGCAATACTTGCCCGTGCCATGGGATTTGGATCGGACGGAATCCAAAGACGGGGCCTTAACCGGGGCGCAAAAAAAACCGCATGTTCTCCCGTACCACTGGAAATTTCCAACACCGTACCGGATGCTGGCAGAACCTCTGACAACACTGCCAGAATGGGTTCCCGGTTGCGCTGAGTGGCAGGGGCAAATTGGCGAGGATCATTCATAATTCAAAATTCATTGAGTCGTCAGTCGGAATACGATCGCGACCCATTCATCTAACCGCTCACACTCTACAACTGCAAACCCTTCTTGGGCAAAAGCGGCTGTAATTTCTGGTTCATAATCTGCAGTAAAACCTGCTGCAATCAGCCATCCACCCTGCTCTGAGCAGCGGAGAGCTTGCCGGAAATCGGCGGCAAGCGCCATGTGAACTCGGGCGAAGATATTGGCCGCAATCAGATCAAACTGATTGCGGGCTGCCAATCTGGATACAGTCTCAGCCACCTCGCCTCCCATCCAGTGCCCTAGTTCACAGCCCTGACCCAAACTACCTTCCAGAACTGTCACTTGCGAGGCAACCCCATTCAATTCCACAGTAGTCTGGGTGGATGCCACAGCGATGCGATCGTTGTCCAGGGCGACCACCTGTGCCCCCAGTTTTGCAGCAGCTACCGTGAGAATGCCTGACCCGGATCCCAGATCCAAAACGTTCATTGAAGGGATGACATACCGTTCCAGGAGTTGCAAACTCAGGCGAGTTGCCGGATGAAAGCCACTGCCAAAGGCAAGAGTTGGTTTAACCAGATCAAAATTTCGGAGGCCGACCTCGGCTCGTAGGAAGCCGCAAATGGTGAAACGACAAATCGGTTGCCAACTCGAGTGATCGGGGAGTTAAATTTTGAGGCAGCAGGCTTTTCTGACACAACAGTTTTTTCTGGAAGCGTGATCATTCCAGTTCGATACAAAGAAGAAAATAAGTTACAAATTTTTTCCACATCAAAATGAGAGACATCAGAAAGATAAAGATGCACCATAAATGAAAAATTAAGTAACTCACGATCGCGATAATTGAAGCGATCGCAGGAAGATTCATCTAATTCTTGAATTTGAATGTCACCTGTATAATTTTCCCCTGCCAGCAATGTATATATCCAATCCACTGCCTCATTCGTAGCTTCAAAGCTTAACTCTGTCCATGCCATTACGTTGTTCCTGTATGCACCACCATGACTTCAATGCTTAGCTCGTAAGGACTTTTGCCAGTCCATCAATTTCGGTTGTTCCCTGATCGACTGACAAATCTTTTGCGTTGTCGCCCGAACCACCTTCACCCTAGCCCTCACTCAAGTTGGAAGAGGGAACTGGAATCGGATCTCCCCCTCCCGCTCTGGGGGAGGGGTTGGGGGTGAGGACGAGAGAGTTTTGTCAGTCAACTAGCGGTTGTTCCTAATTTTTAGATTCCTGCTAATGCAACCTCAGGAGGGATCCATAGTCATAACATGACTATCAGGGTAATTCATCAATTTTTATTGAGTTAATTTTTCTTACATGTATTTTAGAACACCTGGTCAAATCATATTTTTTTGAAATGATGAAACTACTTCCTTGTCCTGGACGCGCTGAAGAAATGATTTTTTTGAGAACGCGGCGATAATTTTATCGGTTTGCCTGCAAGGAGGCTGCAGTCTTCAAAACACTCTGTTGCAGGGTAAGTCTACTCTATGCTAGCGGGTACGAATAGAATCTTTAGTCAGTTATTAGCATCTTTCGCCATTCTGGTAATCACGCTTCCTGGCTGCACAATCGATCAGGCGAACAGTTCAGGTTCCTCGCAACGCGCCATTAGCACAGAAATTAAAATTGACGGTTCCAGTACGGTTTATCCCATCAGTGATGCAATTGCTAAGGAATATGTCAGAGTTAAAAGCGGCACGAAGATAGAGATCAAGTTCTCTGGTACCAGCGCGGGATTTGACAAATTCTGTGCCGGAGAAACCCAGATTAGCAATGCCTCACGCCCTATCCTGTTACAGGAAGCTAGAGTCTGTGCCAACTCTGGTGTTCCCTTTATTGAATTGCCGATCGCCTTTGATGCGCTGACGATAGCAGTCAATCCTCAAAATGATTGGGCCAAAGACATTACCCTCGATGAATTACGGACAATTTGGGAGCCAGCGGCGGAAGGCAAGATTAACAACTGGAATCAAATTCGTTCCTCCTATCCCAACCGACCGCTAAAACTGTTTGGTGCAGGGCAGGATTCTGGTACCTATGACTATTTCAATGAAGTCGTTATCGGTAATGCTGATGCCAGCCGCAGAGATTACACCAGTAGTGAAGATGATACTGTGTTGGTAAGTGGGATTGAAAAAGACCCTAATGCCTTAGGCTATATCCCTTTAGCCTACTTTGAGGCAGCTCAAGGTAGGCTCCGAGCATTAGGAGTTAATAATGGGCAAGGGGCAGTGCTGCCCTCCCGTGAAGCCGTTATAAATGCTAAATACCAACCATTCTCACGACCATTATTTATCTACGTGAATGCGAAAGCAGCTCAAGAGAATCCGAAGCTGCAAGAGTTTGTTGAGTATTACTTGACCCATGCTGGACGAGTGTCTAATACGGTTGGATATATTCCACTGCCAGCAGAGGCATACCGTTTAGCCAGCATTCAATTCACAAAAGGTGAGATTGGTACTGTCTTTGAAGGAGTGCCCCAACCCAACGTCACCATTGCAGAATTGCTTCGCCGACAAGCCGTTTTTCAACTAGCTGAGGAGCAAAGAACTAAACTTGAGCCAAAATAATACCCACCTTTGGAGTACGTAGGAGAAATCCATTAATGCTTCACAAAACGCTTATTAAACCAGGGCTATCCTTTTCTGCGATTGTGGCAACACTCGTGTTAGCTGCCTGCGCCTCTCCCCCCCAGCCCGAACAGAAAACGTTAATTGGGTCGCCTTCTGGAAAGATTGTGGCAGATGGATCCAGTACGGTCTACCCGATCACTGATGCCGTTGCCACAGCTTTTCGGGCCACACCAGAGGGAGCAAACGCCGATATTGAAGTTAAATTTGCAGGTTCCACGGCAGGATTTCGGCGATTTTGTGCTGGAGAAACAGACATCAGTAATGCCTCCCGCCCAATTTCTAAGGAAGAGCTATCAACGTGCGTCAACAATGGGGTTGCTTTTATCGAGTTACCCGTAGCTTTTGATGCCCTGACTATTGCGGTCAATCCCCAAAACTCCTGGGCCAAAGACATGACCGTTACTGAACTGAAGCAAGTTTGGGAACGAGCTGCGCAGGGCAAAATTACTAACTGGAATCAAATTCGATCGTCCTATCCCAATCAACCTCTCAATTTGTTTGGCGCTGGGGCCGATTCTGGCACTTTCGATTACTTCAACGAAGTGATCACGGGTGGGAGAAACAACGCCCGGTCTGACTATGTGGCCAGTGAAGATGACAACGTTCTTGTACAAGGAATTCAAAAATTTCCGGGAGCACTGGGGTATATTCCTCATGCGTATTACGTAAAGAACAAGAATGCTGTCAAAGCACTCCCGATCGACAATGGTAAAGGGGCCATTCCGCCGAATGATGAGAATATCAAAAATGCTTCTTATCAGCCCCTGTCTCGCCCCCTGTTTATTTATGTCAACTTCAAAGCAGCTCAGGACAAGCCAAAACTACGGGCGTTTGTAGAGTTCTATCTAAAACAAGCACATACATTAGTGGAAAGCATAGGCTATTTACCCTTGCCACAGGAGGCTTACCGACTGGCAGACATTCAATTTACCCGAGGCGAAATTGGTACGGCTTTTCAGGGGATTCCAGAACCAAACATCACAGTGGCTGAGTTGTTACGTCGGCAGACCACATTCCAGGCAGAACAAGCCAGTAAGCCATAAATCTGGTGCCATTGTTGCAGAATGTGTGCCCAGAGTTTGTAGGGGCATGACAGATGGGAGGCGATATTTTAGGATCAGTTAAATCAAGCAAAATTGATGAAAGTATTCTGAATGAGAAAGGCTATCTCCCTCCCATCCGAACTTATCGTAGCTGGTTTTCATGCGCTTGCAGAGCCGCTGCGAGTCAAAGTTTTGGAACTCCTGCGGGAGAATGAGCTTTGCGTTTGTGATCTTTGCGAGGCACTGGATGTTGCCCAGTCTAAGCTATCGTTTCACCTCAAAACCCTGAGGGATGCTCAATTAGTCCGATCACGTCAGCAAGGGCGCTGGATTTACTACAGTCTCAATTTGCCTCAATTCGTTGTCCTGGAGCAGTATTTATCAGAGTTTCGTCGTTATAGTCCTATGCTGCCTGCTCGTCCTTGCACTGACGACGATCAGTAGCTGAATTGGGCCACTCACAAGGCACGCACAAGGATTGATTTGGTGTTGTTTTACCCAATCAAGATTTTTTGATAACATCAGTCTATTTTGAAATTGGAGGAATAATGGCTGTACGGGTTGGAATCAATGGATTTGGTCGAATTGGACGGCTAGACTTGCGAGCCGCCTGGGGGTGGCCAGAGTTCGAGTTTGTTCACATCAATGAAGTGAAGGGGGGGACTGCAGCAGCGGCTCACCTGTTGAAGTTTGATTCTGTTCACGGACGGTGGGCACCGGAGGTGACTGCTGGGGAAGATCGCATTTACATTGATGGTCAGCCGCTGACCTTCTCGGAATATGCCAAACCCGGTGATGTCCCCTGGGATGATCTGGGGGTAGATCTGGTGCTGGAATGTTCCGGTAAATTTCGGACACCGGAAACGCTTGACCCTTACTTCAAACGGGGGGTGCGTAAAGTGATTGTGGCGGCTCCAGTGAAGGAGGGTGCGTTAAATGTGGTGATGGGGGTAAATGATAACCTGTATGATCCTGCTAAACATCACCTGTTGACAGCCGCTTCCTGCACCACTAATTGCCTTGCCCCTGTGGTCAAGGTGATCCATGAAAGCATTGGCATCAAGCATGGAGTAGTGACCACGATTCATGACAATACCAATACCCAAACCCTGGTGGATGCTCCCCACAAAGACCTGCGACGGGCACGGGCTTCGGCACTGTCGTTAATTCCTACGAGCACAGGATCGGCCACGGCGATCGGACTCATCTATCCAGAACTCAATGGCAAACTCAATGGTCTGGCGGTGCGAGTTCCTCTGCTTAATGCCTCTCTCACCGATTGTGTGTTTGAGGTTATGCGCCCAACTACAGTGGCGGAGGTGAATCAATTGTTGAAACAAGCCGCAGAGCAGCAGCCACTGCAAGGCATTTTGGGCTATGAGGAGCGCCCGTTGGTATCGATTGACTACCTGAATGATCCACGTTCTTCCATTGTGGATGCCCTATCAACTATGGTTGTGGATGAAACCCAGGTCAAGATCTATGCCTGGTATGACAACGAATGGGGTTATTCCAATCGCATGGTGGAACTAGCTAAGAAAGTTGCACTCAGCCTGAGTTAGAAGGTGTTTGAAAAGTATCCGGCGGTTAAAATCGCGACTACACCCACCTAGTCTGCTGACACAGACTCAAAAAATCAAGGTTTCCAGCAACCTGCGTCAGCAGGTTTTCTCCGTATAGCTGCGACTTCAGTCGCTAGGGTGACAAAGAGACAGGCCTTTAAAACATCTCTCTTAAGAGGTTCCCTATCATGACTTCAACGACTGCTGCTAACGCCAATTTGAAAAACTACGCCCTCGTGACGCTAGCCTACTGGGGGTTTACTCTCACCGACGGCGCCCTGCGAATGTTGGTGTTACTGTATTTCAACGAAATTGGCTACACCCCAATTCAAATTGCCTTTTTGTTCCTGTTCTACGAAGTCTTTGGCATCACCACCAACTTTTTAGGTGGCTGGATCAGTTCTCAGTTAGGCTTGAAAGTTACGCTTTACAGCGGCATTGGGCTACAGGTGTTTGCCCTGCTGATGTTGTCTTTTCTGAACCGGGACTGGCCCCAGTGGTTTGCAGTGCTGTATGTGATGACCTCACAAGCCTTTTCGGGGATTGCCAAAGACCTGACCAAAATGAGTTCCAAGAGCGCCATCCGACTTGTGGTGCCACGGGAGGCGCAATCCTCATTATTTAAGTGGGTGGCCGTGCTGACAGGATCAAAGAATGCGTTAAAGGGGGTCGGGTTCTTCCTGGGAGCGGCTTTATTAGCTGCGTTTGGATTTGTCACGTCCCTATGGATTATGGCAATTGGATTGATCTTGATTCTGTTCACTGGGGTGATGCTGCCTAAAGAGATGGGCAAGATTAAGGCTAAGGTGAAGTTTACTCAACTTTTCTCCAAGAGCCGTGAGATCAATATTCTGTCAGCCGCTCGCTTCTTTCTATTTGGGTCGAGAGACGTTTGGTTTGTGGTAGGATTGCCCGTCTTTTTGCAAAGTGTGTTGGGCTGGTCGTTCTATCAGGAAGGGGGCTTTTTAGCCTGTTGGGTAATTGGCTATGGGATCATTCAGTTTTTAGCGCCCACCTTGCTCAGACGTTTCGGTAATGGGGAACCGCCTAAGTCGAAAACGATTCAGTTTTGGACTGGAATTCTCACGGCAGTGCCTGCCAGTATTGCGATCGCGATGCAACTTCAGGCTCCACCGGATGTGACGATCGTGGTGGGATTGATGATCTTTGGCGTTGTGTTTGCCTTTAACTCAGCGGTGCATTCCTATCTTGTGCTGGCGTTTACGGATGATGACAAAGTGGCACTCAACGTCGGTTTCTATTACATGGCGAATTCCGGTGGACGGTTGATTGGCACGGTGCTGTCGGGGGTGATTTATCAACTGTATGGCCTGGTCGGTTGCCTGTGGGCTTCGTCACTGTTCGTATTGGCTGCCTGGGTAATCTCGCTCAAACTGCCTGATCCTCAACCCATTAAGGCGATCGCCTGGCAAGCAGGCGACGGAGATTAACCGGGTTTTCTCTGCTGATTTTTCCCTTCCCCTTAGCCTAACCATAACTCTGAAAGGTTCTACGCGCAGTTCCCGCATAATTTCAATCTGTCCAAACCAATAGATTTTCAGTTCGGAGGTTCGGTGTTGAGGAAATTTTTTCTGTCTTTCTCCTGTACGTCAGGGCCGCTGATGCGATAATCTTCTGGGTCTTCGCCAATCTCGCCGACGAAGGAGAAGGAGCGGATCAGGTTGAAGATTTCGTGGCTCATGTCCTGTAATGTCAGGGAGGGAGGAAGAATCTCGGTCTGCAGGGCATCGTGTTGCAGTTTTTCAAACTCCTGCTGTAAGTAGCGATCGCCCTCCGGTAGCCGGTAGTGAACAACGTCCAGGCATCGAACTTGATCTGGTAAATGTGACCGACGTAGGGGGAGAGTTTTTCGTAATTAGGGTTTTCGTTCCAGGCTTCGATCGGGTTAGCCGGACGACTGCGAATGGCGGTCATCTGGGCCTGCATCAGGTGCATGATGTAAGACTTGCCCCCACCCCAACCACCCAGAATGCCGACAGCCATTGGCCGCTCCAGATCGCGCATCAGCAATAACCCCGATAGGGCATTGATCTCATCTTTGAGGTCGAGTAGGTCTCTACCCTGGGCCGCATCGTTGCGGAGGGTTCCGCCTTGCAAGGCATCGCGGTAGCCTCGCGCCAGGAGGAAGAGGGCACGATCGTACAGCTCTCTAGAAATCAACCGACCCAGGGCTAGCTCCCGGTTCACTTCGCGGTTAATCCGCATGGGCAGGTGGGGGACGAGGGCCAGCAGGATGTCACGACGCTCAATTTTGATTGAAAAAGTTTCTGTTTCGTTATTGGTGTCTTCAGTCGTTTCAGATGGTTAGTCGATATGAAGCGATTCCGCAAGTTTAATAATTCTGGGGAGTAGCTCTGGCATGTCGATCGCCAGTTGACTCAGCTGCTCAATTTTATGAACGAGAGAGTTTAGGTTAAGTGCATCGGTAAGGGCAGCATTGAAAATTTCAGGTTCGGGAAACTTTTGGGCCAGAGCAACACGAGCACTGACCCGATGGTAGTGGTCGCGAATATCGCCAATGACGTTAATGGCTTCAATTCGCTGCCAGCATTTCAGACTTGGAATCAGGCATTGTAGGTATAGTGCTTGCAGATAGGAGTTTTCGTTCAGTTCCCCGATCGCACGTAAGGCACTCGTTTGCAATCCACGGGTTCTGGAACCCACAGGATGACGGGCGATTTCCACCAGGGCTTCTGTTCTGAGATACGGCCCCTCAATTTCTTCATGTAGGCTCAGAATCTCTGAGATGGCAGAGGAATCAGAATTACCAATCAAGGACAACTGAATTTTGACTTTTAGCAGGACACGGTAATCATCTCCCTGGTAATGCTCAAGCAACGCCTCAACCTGCTGAGGGAAGTCAGGTGCTAGAGCCATTAGCACTTCAGCCTGATACCCTGGATCTTCAAGCTTTTGAAGCGTTTCAAAAAAGGTTGCCTGTGTCGTTTCTGCGGAGTGTTTGAGTAGGGGAGCTAATCGACTAAAGATATCAGAAACCGCTCGTTCATAGGAGAAATCATCCCGTTTGGTAGCACCGAGTCCAATAGTTAATAGAATTAACCTGCTGTAACCGTCTTGATAGAATTGGTTCTCTGGCTCTGCTGCTTTTGTTGAGGTTAAGGTTGTCTTGTGTTCGGCTTGGGTGATGAGAGCGGTTGCTAGAGAACTCAGTACTCTCGACTGAAGTTGAGGCAATGGCAAGGTTTCGACCAGCTTCAATACCGCATCGAAGCAGTCAATCTCTAAAAAGGGTGTGAGCGTTTCCAGAGCTGAAGTACGGTGGTAGGGATTTTGAATAGTGGTTTCAATCAGTCTGATGGCTTCTGCAAACTGGGCTGAGGGGAGATAGGGAGCCAGATTGCTGAGAGTCTCGGCACGAAAGCGATCGCCCTTGATTTCAGACTCAATTAACTTCAGCACAGCGGGAAACCGACCGGGAGCGAGTCGTGGAATCAGGGCACTGAGAAATTTGGTTTTGTCTTCATCACTGGATAGGTACTGAACGATTTCCAAGGCAATTGGATGTCTGTTACCAGGTATAAGCAGAATGAAGTCTTCTGTGAAATGACTTGCTGGGTAGGCAAGAATCTTAGCTGTTTCAGCCGTATTTAATGTAGTGTCTAGGAAAGACTTCAAAGTAGTTTCTAAAAAAGGCTTTAAAGAAGTTGGGGTGATGATTTTGGCGATCGCACTCAAGGTCTGGCTGCGGGACTGTGGATCTGAGATCGTTCGAGCCGCATCCAGTGCCTCTCTTAGCACTTCTAAGCAGTCTGTCTCGGACAACTGAGCAGCGATTGCACTCAAGGTCTGGCTGCGGGACTGTGGATCTGAGATCGTTCGAGCCGCATCCA
>NZ_JBRAGO010000108.1:0-2984 GCF_052746595.1 Leptodesmis sp. | reverse complement strand
GTGCCTCTCTTAGCACTTCTAAGCGTTTTGGTTCGGACAACTGAGGGGCGAGCGCACTCAAAATATAGGTGCGAGACTGCGCATCCCCAATCTTTTCAGCGACACTCTGTATTTTCAAGCATTCTGGCTCGGACAAGTGGGGGACTATTTGACACAAAACTTGTGTACAATACTGCACATTCGAAAACCCTCCTGCAGCATATAATTCATCAATATCAAGAGGCTACTGGGCACGATCTTCTTTATCCAAAATCTCCCTGACAGCCTCGAGAAGCGCTTGAAACCCAGTTGAACGGTCTGGTTCGGGCAACTGCGGAATAAGTGTACTCAACACTTGAATGCGCGCTTTCTCAGCACTTTCAATTCCAAGCAGAGGTGAAATAAAATCTACTTCTTGAATCATCAAGGCAGCCTCAAGAGCTTGCTTGAGGACGATTGAGCGTTTTGGCTTAGTCGATTGGGAAGAGATCTCACTTAGTATTTCGGCGCGATTATAATCATTTGTAATTTTTTGAGCAGATTCGATCATCTGCAATCGTCTGGGCTGTCTCCAAAGCCTGGGTCAACACAGTGGATCATTTTGACTCCGGCAACTGGGCGGTGATCTCACTCAAAGCACGGGCACGGGTTGCATCATCTGCAATCTTCCGAGCTATCTCTAAAGCCTCAGCCAGAACAGGTAAGCGTTCTAACTCCGGCAACTGAAGAGCGATCGCACTGAACGCCTGAATACGCATTAGCACGACTCTATTTCCAGCAGATTCACTTCTAGGAAAAATCCGTCTAAAAACAAAAATTGCAACTTTTGAAAGTCCGACTCTTGAACAGTTCGGAAGGCGCCCATGGCTTAGGCCAGGACGGTTGAACGTTCTGACTCGGGTAACTGGGGCGCGATCGCACTTAAGGCTTCAGCTTTGTCCCATGAATCCTCAATGGCTTGAGCGGCGGTGAGGGCTTGTTGCAGCAGATCAGTTGCAGATTCCGGTAGGTGGGACGCGATCGCACTTAAGACTTGGGCTTTGGCCCCTGAATCCTCAATGGCTTGAGCGGTGGTGAGGGCTTGTTGGAGTACCTGCTGTTGTTGCGATTCCGGTAGGTGGGGCGCGATCGCACTTAAGGCTTTGACCTTGGTGGCTGCATCCTGAATCTCCTGAGCAGCAGTAAGGGCTTGTTGAAACACCTCCTGTTGTTGCGATTCTGGCAGGTGAGGGGCAATTTTCATTAAGACTTCAGCTTTTTCATTTGGCCATTCGATACCCTGAGCAGCTATTCGAGCCTGCTGGAACACATCCTGTCGTTGCGATTCCGGTAAGTGAGGGGCGATCGCGCTTAAGGCTGCGGCTTTGGCAGATGGTTCTTCAATATTTTGAGCAGCGGCAAGGGCTTCTTGGAAAACATCTTCGGGAGAGGGCAATAACTGAGAAGCCAACTCAACCAGTGCTTTTACCCTCTGCAAGGAATCAGGGAGGCGATCGATTTCCACCAATCGATCGTCCACCCAAGTTCGTGAGCCTACTTCCACTGTTTTTTCTTCATCCATGCCAAGCTGCCCCAAGTTACGGAGATAGGGAAACGTTCCATTCTGTCACTCTGGCTGATTTGAATGGGCACAGCAAGCTCTGCCCATCCTACTGATGATGATTGAGTCTCATAGGCAGGCATTCCAATCACTTTAAGCTGAAGAAGCAGGTCAACTAGCACTTCAAAATCTTAGCCGAGGGTAGCGCAATCGCCGCCATCACGTCGGCTTGCTGACTGCCCTAGTCGGAGTTGAAGATCTGGCGCTGTCTTGCTTCTGGCAAAATCAACATCGCATCACCAAAAGAATAAAAACGATACCCTTCCTCGATCGCAACCTGATACAAATCCAGCAACCGTTGGCGACCAATCAGGGCACTCACTAGCATCATTAAACTGGATTTTGGCAGGTGGAAATTAGTAATCAGGCCATCAACAACCTGCCACTGATAGCCCGGATAAATGAAGAGATTGGTTTTGCCATATAAGGGTTGCAAAGTTCCTGACTGAGCGGCTCCTTCCAGCGATCGCACCACCGTTGTTCCTACGGCAATTACCCGTCCGCCCTGGGCTTTAGTTTGGCGAATGCGATCGACTGTATCCTGGGAGACTTCTGCCCATTCGGCATGCATTTGATGCTGGGTAATATCCTCTGCTTCCACAGGACGAAAGGTGCCGACTCCCACATGCAGGGTGACAAATGCCTGCTGAATCCCGTGTTCTTCCAACGTTTGTAAGAGTTCGGGCGTGAAATGTAGTCCGGCAGTGGGGGCGGCAACGGCTCCCAGGCGATCGGCGTACACGGTTTGATACTGATCGGGGCTAGCTTCTGGATTGGAAATGTAGGGCGGTAACGGCACCTGACCGAATTCATAGAGCCAATCCTTCAGAGACTGCCCCGGAGGCACTTGAAACTCAATAATTCTGCCACTGGTGGTCGGATCTGAGGCTAACACCGTCGCTTTCAGGGGTGTCTGATCCGTTGCTGCATCAGTTATCGGCCCTTTGAACCAGATTTCCGCTGCCGGTTTGAGTCGTCTACCAGGCTTCACCAGCGCCAACCAGCAAGTCGAAAAATCATCGGCATCTGTAGTCTCATTAGGCTGGGGTTCCAGTAGCAGGATTTCCACCGACAGGCCACTGGATTTATGACCGTACAAACGGGCAGGTAGGACGCGGGTATTGTTCAAAACCAGCAGGTCACCTGGTTTGAGTAATTGTGGCAAATCCCGAAAGATGGCATGAGTGTGGTCATTGGCATCTTTCACAACTAACAGACGGGCGCTGTCTCTGGGAACAACAGGAGCCTGAGCAATCCGGTCCGGGGAGAGGGTGTAATCATAAGCGGACAGTAAGCGATCGCAATCCACTGGGCACATCCAACACTGACTCTGCCTTCATTAAACCATTCGTGACATCCTCCCGACACCAATGCTACGCATACGGTGCGGGCTTCCCAAGATCGC
>NZ_JBRAGO010000107.1:0-14072 GCF_052746595.1 Leptodesmis sp. | reverse complement strand
CGGGGCAGGAATGCTCAAGAGCGATCTTGGGAAGCCCGCACCGCATGCGTAGCATCGGTGTTGGGAGGATGTCACCTTAGTAAATGGGATCGAATCATCACTACAGTCAGCAATTTTGAGTATGGGGCTGACGATTGCGGCAGTCATCATCGGGCTGGGACTAATCCTGTACATGCGCGTCATTAACGCTATATCCCTAAAGCAACCGCAATTGCTGGTCTGAATTGTCTGCCATTTGCAGGGAAGACATAGCTGGTTCATCTAGCGAAGTCAATGCTTCTAAGGGCAGCGCTTCATCTTCAGCTAGTAGGCTTTGGGCAACAGCCAGAATATCCGCCTGCATCTCTCGTAAGTCTTCCCGGTTGGTCAGGTATGTTTCTAAGGCTACTAGGGGATCGAGTTGATTGCCTAATCCCAGTTCGGGTAAGCGGGCACGGGCAAGTTGGCTGAATAGTTCTGGGCGAATCGTATAGCTGTGGGCCGCACTCAAAACTTGATGCAACTCGGCTTGATCAATCTGGTCAATTTGATCAGAACGCAGGTGATAAATTAATCGCACCACGGCACCTTGAATTCGATCGCGCGGCAAGGCTTGCAATACTTTTTGGTGGGGATTCTCTGCCTCTGAGAGGTCTACTTCAATGGTGCGAAACGGACGAACAGGCAGGGGACAGAACTCAAAGGTCGTTTGGCCTTTGCTCAGGTTCACCATTACAAACCCTTTGTCTTCTTTCTCTTCGCTGAAGTCTACCCGTTCGATACTACCGGGGTAGACCACAGGCGGTTGCTGATTTAGCACTTGATGACGATGCACATGCCCCAGCGCAACATAATCAAAGCAGGAACGGGCAAGCAGAGCCATTGGCAGCGTGAAACCTTTGCCCACAGCCAGAAAGCGTTCGGCTCCGTAGGTGGCTGTGTCGATCATGGCATGAGCCAACAGGACGGTGGGTAGATCGGGATCGAGGCGACGGATTTCTCCTTCCAGGGCCACCCACAGACGATCGTTCAGCAGGTGATTCACTTCCCCCATTGACAAGCCTTCTGTTTCAGGCCGGGTGAGCAGCGTGGAGCGGGTTAACCAAGGGAGGGTAATCACCTGTACGGCACCATTTTGGGTTTGAATGCGATGAGTATCCAGACGATCGCCAACGATGAAGCCAGGTACTCCCAGGGTGCGATAAATACACAGGCTGGCTCCTCCCTGTCCCTGAGAATGCTGATCGTGATTGCCGACCAGCAAGACGGTGGGAATTTCTGCATCGGCAAGGCGACGAAACTGACTGGCAAAGGCTTCCTGCACGTAAGGTGGCGGTGTGGCATCGGGGAAGGCATCCCCACCAAAAAGCACCAGATCGACGGAGTCTGCGATCGCGCGATCGATACAGCGTCCCAGTGTATGTACAAAGTCTTCCAGGCGGGTATTCAGCCCAGTTTCCGGGTTAATGTGCCCATGCGTGAACCCACTACCCATATGAATATCGGAGAAATGCAGGACTTTGATCATTGCCGGACACCTGTACTGGTCTGGGCTTATTATAGGGTGGGGGAGTAATTAATCGACCATCCTCTGACTCGTCCGTGAGAATATACAACAATCTGTCTGGGACTTGACGCACATCGCTTACCCATTGCCCGATCGCAATGGCTGTTGACCCAGAACCTTTCCTGTCGCATCCAGATCAATTCGCCGTACATCACGGGAAACTAAGCCTCCAGCAAACCGATCTCTCTGCCAGCCCAGGAAGCGATGAATGGAGAGTAGGGAACTCGAATCCCTGACCTCTGCGGTGCGATCGCAGCGCTCTACCAACTGAGCTAACTCCCCTTAGCGAGGATATTCTACCATTTCTGAGGTGGTGCAGCAGGTAAGGAGATGAGAGATTCAAGCGGCAGCCTGCTCATACACTTGACGCACGCGATCGAGCTCCAGATCCGTCAGGTAATCCACGGTCCAGTTCGCGCGACGTTGCAGCATGTGGAATGGGTAAGAATTGGCCACCCCAACGACCGGAATTCCGGCCCGTTTGGCAGCGGTAATCCCGGTAAAGGTATCTTCAATCACTAAACACTCTGCCGGAGCGAGATTGAGTCCCGGATACTGCTGATTCAGACGCTCTACAGCCAGCAAATAGCCATCGGGTTCTGGCTTGCTGGGAATTGCATCATCTCCGGAGACAATTACCGGAAAGGCTTCACTCAATTGTGCTCGTTCTAATACCAGAGAAATTTCCGATCGCAATGCCCCACTGACTACGGCCAGCTTTAGTTGGCTGGTGCGAATGGTAAAGATTAAATCCTGAACACCGGGATAAATCGGCAGTGGAGACAGCTTTTCTAATTCCTCCTGATAGGCTCTGGCTTTCCGGGCAATCAAGGTATCTAGATGAGCATCTGACAAAACCCGGCCCCGGCTGGAAAATAAATCTTGCAAACAGGCTCGGTCGCTGCGGCCTAGACAAAATTGGCGAAACTCTCCTGGTTTTGACCGCAGGTTTTCTTCCAGCAACAAGCGTTCGATCAACTTTTCGTGCAGGGGTTCGTCACGAATGATCACACCGTTGAAGTCAAACAAGACGGCTTTCAGGGACATAGACTTGCTTCCACTTGACCTCAATTCTCAGCACTCAGCACTACCCCACCTGGTCAGGATGCAACACT
Source organism: Leptodesmis sp. (assembly GCF_052746595.1). Classification (NCBI taxonomy): domain Bacteria; kingdom Bacillati; phylum Cyanobacteriota; class Cyanophyceae; order Leptolyngbyales; family Leptolyngbyaceae; genus Leptodesmis; species Leptodesmis sp. The sequence goes on along the minus strand of NZ_JBRAGO010000107.1, from coordinate 11,411 downwards.
TTGGCAACCGTCTGCACATCCTTATCTCCCCGACCAGAGCAGTTGATGACAATCCGGGGATTACCCGACAACTGGGGACAGAGGGTTTCCAGGTAGGCGATCGCATGGGAAGTTTCCAGGGCTGGAATAATGCCTTCCAACTGAGACAGTCGCTGAAATGCATCCAGGGCTTCTTGATCTGTGACACTGTAATATTCCGCCCGTCCCAAATCCTTCAAGTAGCTGTGTTCTGGCCCCACACCGGGATAGTCCAGGCCAGCACTGATCGAGTGAGCTTCCACGACCTGACCATCTTCATCCTGCAGTAAATAGCTCATCGCTCCATGCAACACACCGACGCGCCCGTAAGTCAGCGTGGCCGCATGTTTTCCAGTTTGCACCCCTTCCCCTGCTGCTTCGATCCCAATCAAGCGCACAGTGGGTTCGTTAACAAACTCATGGAACAGACCCATGGCATTCGAGCCACCGCCCACACAGGCTAGCAGAATGTCTGGTAAACCACCCCACTTCTCCTGACACTGAGCGCGGGTTTCCTGACCAATTACGGCATGAAAATCTCGTACCATCATCGGATAGGGATGTGGCCCCGCCACCGAACCGAGGATGTAATGCGTGGTTTCCACATTTGTCACCCAATCCCGGATTGCCTCTGACGTGGCATCCTTCAGGGTTCCGGTGCCTGCCTCTACGGGACAAACTTCTGCCCCCATCAGCCGCATCCGAAACACATTCAATGCCTGCCGCTCCATGTCATGAATGCCCATATAAATCACGCATTTCAGGCCAAAGCGGGCACACACCGTCGCTGTGGCCACTCCATGCTGTCCGGCTCCTGTTTCGGCAATGATCCGCTGTTTACCCATGCGTTTCGCCAGCAATGCCTGCGCCAGAGCGTTATTAATCTTGTGCGCTCCTGTATGGTTCAAGTCTTCCCGTTTCAGATAAATCTGAGGGCCGCTGCCGTCGGGTCGAGCATAATGAGTTGTTAATCGTTCCGCAAAATATAATGGGCTAGGGCGTCCCACATAGTCCCGCAACAGTCCATTCAGTTCTTCCTGAAAGGTGGGATCAGCCTTGTACTGGTAAAATGCCTGTTCCAGTTCGGTCAGAGCGGGCATCAGCGTTTCAGGAACATACTTACCGCCAAATTGACCAAATCGCCCCAGAGCATCGGGACGCTGGGCAGAGTTGCTAGATTGGGAACCGGGACGAAGAGGAGTGGTGGTCACAGGCCGTTTCAGAATATGGGACAGCCTTTATTATAGGGGGTTGGGTTTGGGATTGAAGCGATCGCCAATCTGCACATAGTAATTCTTGATCCAGTAGCCAAACCGGGTGACGGGGATTGTCACTGGCTCGGACAGATGCTGAAACTGAGCTGCCAATTTCGGTTCTACGGGGTGCCAGTCATCGGATAGGATCACGGCATGCCTTCCCTTCAATGCATTTGCATCAAGCCAGAAATCGAATTGATCAATACGATCGGCAATCGCCATCACATCAGGTTGCGGTAACTGATAAGCCAGGGCAGAAGCCGATCGATAATCTGTCGTGACAAAAAACGGTGGCGTAGCGGACTTCGCGGCTTCAGCCATAACAGCTTTACCCACTTCATCCCAACCAAACAGCATCCGCGAGTCGGGATCACCGTCAGGACTGCCAAGTGCGGAAAGGGGAAACAGGCTGTAATGAATGACGAGCAAGAGAGCAAACAAAAGCCCGTAGAATTGGCCGCTGAAGAAAAGAGCTTGGTGAAAGATGTTGGATGTTGGATGTTGGATGTTGGATGTTGGCCTGTCCTTTGGCAAAAAAACTGCAGGCATCAGCGAAAACAAGAGTAGATAAGCTGTAATGTTCCAGTAGTAAAGAGCGGTGGAGACGCAGGCGATCGCCGTTAACAGTACCGTTGATACGGCAAATGTCCAGAGGGCAACAGTGCGGTAGGCAGAGTTAGGCTGAGGATTGGGGCGTTGAATGGCTTGAATCATGGCCCAGACGTTGAAGGGGGAGACAGTCAGAATCGACACCAGCAGAAAGACCAGCGGTTCTCCCCACTTGAGCCGCAGACCACCTGCCCCAGAATCTCCACTGCGATTGACATAGTAACGAAAGGATTGGAAATCATTACCCAGGTTCCACAGCAGAATGGGCAGGAGCATTAAAGCAGCCATCACACCCGCCAAGTACAACCGTCGATCGCGCAACAGAGGCCGCCATTGAGGATGAGAGGCGATCGCACTCAGCATTCCCAGCGCCACAAACAAGGCATTGTATTTGGATAGTCCGGCCAGTCCCAGGGCGATCGCAGATCCATACAACTGCCAGCTTATTCCCTGCCCATCGCGGCTATAGCCATCTAGAAACTGAATAAACAGAAACAGTGCAATCAGAGAGCAGGTAATTAATAAATGATCATGCCATGCCAGAGCTAGAAATAAAAAATATAACGGAGAAGCTAATACTAGCAGTACTATCAACCCAAAGAACCGATTTGCTTCTCTTCCATATAAATATTTGGCAATTTGATAGTATACCGAGAAGAAAACAATATTGCTAATTAAATTGGGTAATCGTAGAACGAAGTGCGATCGACCGAAGAGCGCGGTAAAAGCTCCCTGAATCCAGGCTTGTAAAGGTGGATGATCGTAGTAAGACAGGGCTAGGTGCTGTCCCCAGAGCCAGTAATAGGCTTCATCGGGATTAGGAAAGGTATTCAACCAAAATACCAGCCGCAAGAGTATAAATACACCCAAAATCGGCAACACAAATTTGAATGGAGGCAAGACAGAGGACATAAGATTCTGTACATAGGATGGGTTAGCGCAGCGTAACGCATTCATTTTGATGTCATCCTCATGTATTGAGGCGTTACGGCGATCGCCTAACCCATCCTACAAAATTTAATGTTAGTTAAAACATTTGCCTATAAACCTTGTCCAAGTCCAGAACCGTAGTTTCTCTGATCGGAAAACGACCGTTCTCTAGCTGGACTTGATTTAAAAGCACCTATCGACGATCGCTGTGGCCAAAATCACTTGCACCTCAACAACTTTGTTTCTAGAACTGTAACCAACCTGACCCGTTCCTCTAGCTGTGCCATGCTGAATGAGTAGGAATATCGAGCGTTCTGTGAGGAGTGGTGTAATGAGTAGTGATGGATGGCAGAAAGTAGGAGCGATCGCGTTTAGCAGCTTAATTTTCATGGGTTTAGTAGGATGGATGAGAGTGATTCAGATGCAATCGGTTCTAGCTGAACCGGTGCATGAAGTCGCTCCGTCCCAACTGACGGCTCAACGTATGACTCAAAATTCTGTAGATCCAAAATTGGTGGCCGCTAATGTTCGCTTTGGTTTCAAACTGTTTTCTGAAACGTTGAAACGCGAGGGCAACAAAAATGTGTTTGTCTCTCCATCTAGTGTGGCGATCGCGTTGGCGATGGTATATAACGGTGCGGCAGGGGAAACCCAACAGGCAATGGCAAAAGCAATGGAACTGCAAGGTATTAGCTTGTCGGAATTAAACCAGGCCAATGCTGAGTTAATCAAGTTGCTGGAAAATCCCGATCCCAAAGTGCAACTGGCGATCGCAAACTCTTTGTGGGCACGGCAGGGCATTCCCTTCAATCCTGATTTTTTGCAACGGAATCAGCAGTTTTATCAGGCAAAAGTTACAGAACTGAACTTTCAAGATCCGAAAGCCGTTGCCACGATCAACAATTGGGTGAGTCAAAATACTCGCAATAAGATTACCGAAATTGTCGATCGATTAAATCCTGATGATGTGATGATGCTAATCAATGCTATTTACTTTAAGGGTGACTGGTCAAAACAGTTTGATCCGGCTACAACCAAACAAGAGCCGTTTTTCCTGGGAAATGGTCGCCAAAAATCCCATCCCTTAATGCTTCAAAATGGGGAATACCGTTACCTGGAAAATGATCAGTTTCAAGCGGTCAGTTTGCCCTATGGCAATAGCCAGCGGATGAGTATGTATGTGTTTCTGCCCAAGTCGAGTTCTACCCTATCTGCCTTTTTGCAAACCCTGACGGCTGATAACTGGGAACAATGGATGCGCCAATTCCGTAACCGGGAAGGCTCGATTAAGATACCCCGTTTCAAATTGGAGTATGAAACGGAACTGGTACCTGTCTTATCAGATCTGGGAATGAAAAATGCCTTTACCGCTCGAGCAAACTTTGCTGGTTTAAGTTCGGCTCCCGTTCAGATTGATCAGGTTAAACACAAGACTTTTGTAGAGGTGAATGAAGAGGGTACAAAGGCGGCGGCTGTCACCGCGATCGGAATTCGCGTCACATCCATCATGCCTACGGAACGATTTGACATGGTTGTCAATCGCCCATTCTTCTGCGCGATTCGGGATAATCATACAGGCACCGTGTTATTTATGGGGGCGATCGCGGAACCGTCATTATAACTAAACCCAATACCATGCTTCCTTAAAAGGTAGGGAATGGGTGTCTTTTGTCCCCCTCTCTTTGTCCTGTGCAGATCGCTAAGACCAATGATGCATGACTAATGACTGTCTAATCCAATTTCAAAGCATTTACGGGCACCTCATCCCAGGACTCAACCTGCCGCATTTGAGCTACCCAACCTGCAGCGATTTGCTCTTCTGTCAGGTTGTTTTTGAAGGATTCGTGGCAATCTTTTGCCTGTTGTTCATCACAGCAAGCAATACAGGAATAAAGAATCCCACAGGGATCGAGTTGCTCATTCACCCAAATCGGCATGATTGACCGCTCCGTTAGAAATTGTTCAAGACAGCAGGCTTACCGTACTAAGAATGCCACAGTTTTGAGAAAATAATGAGCCATGATTCGGCGACGGATCTAGACAAGCTGACTGGATGAACCAAGAATCCCACGACTTTAGCGAAGCGGAGTTGTGGGAGTGTCAATTTTTCCAATCAGGGTTGGTTAAGCTGGTGAGAATGTGATCTTCCCAGCGATCGTTGATCAGCAAGTAATCCCTGGCGTAGCCCTCGACGACAAAACCTAAGCGTCTGAGTAAATTTCCACTGCGTTGATTGCGAGGCATATAGTTAGCCATAATGCGATGCAGATGCTGCCGGGTAAACATATACTGAATTCCAGCCTGCAAAGCTTCGGTCATATATCCCTGGCCCTGTTCCTGTTCTGCCAGACTATACCCCAACATGCAAGAGTGGGAAACGCCTCGCAGAATTTGGTGAAAGTTCACTTTCCCGATCACTCGATCTGGCTCAGATTTCTTGAACAGGCACAATTTCACCGCCTGTTCATAGTTGAATTCAACCAGTGCTTTTTCAACCTGTTCCTGCCAAAAGGCAATCGTATAAAATCCATCTACACGAGCAGGCTCCAAGGGGGTAAGAAATTTTTTATTAGTAGAGTAATACTCCAGAATAGCTGCGGCATCCTGGCGGCTGGCCAGTCTTAAAACTAGCCGTTCAGTTTCAAGAATTGGAAAATTGAGAAACACAGGCGATCGTTCATTTGACAACACACTAAACCCAATTACATCCGGATGCGATGTAGTAAATCGTAGAAACCACTCCAATCATCCTCCTCCACAATCAATTTCCAGACGGCCTCAATCTCAGGACGAAGTAATGCAGTGATTGGATTATAAATTCGCAGCCGTTCTGAAATTAAGCCTAATTCTGATTCTGGTGATCCCAGCAGCAAATTAAAGTACATAATTTTCCACCGCTGCCACAGGGTCTTTAGATCATCGTTCAGGGATAGATTGGGATCAAAGATTGACTCCACAGATTCCCTCCAGATTGGCGAAAACTGCTGCCGAATTTCTGTAAAAAATTGATGATAGCCGATTTGGGAATGTTGGAGGAATTTGAGAGTGAGCTGCAGCAAATCCTCGGCTTCAGGCGTACTCAGATTGTCGAACCCTAGTTTATTCAACATCCGCTGCCGATAGGCTTGGGCGTAGTACTGATCAAACTTGCCCAAGCCTGCTTCCAGATCGGCAAAGGAAATCACCCGGCTCAGAGGAGCCTGCAACATTTCCAGATTCCAGTGGCAAATGGCGGGCTGGTTGCCGTAGCTGTAGCGGCCAAAGTAGTCAAAATAAGCGGCAGTAAACGTGGGATCGTAGGTGGGAATGAAGGCATAGGGGCCATAGTCGAAACTTTCTCCCGTGATTGCCATATTGTCTGTATTTAATACGCCATGGCAAAACCCTGCGGCCATCCATTGAGCGGCTAATTCGGCAACCCGTTGCACTAATTCAGCGTAGAACTGGGCATAGCGATCGCGCTGAGGCTGTAAATGGGGATAGTACTGCTCAATTACATGGTTCAGCAGGGTCGCAATCAGATCTGTACGATCGCAATGATGCAGTCGTTCAAAGGTGCCAAACCGGATATGCGATCGCTGCATGCGCACCATCACCGAAGAGCGAGTCGGTGATGGTTCATCGCCTCGCCATAACTCTTCCCCCGTTTCAATCAAACTCAAACATCGAGAGGTGCGTACTCCTGCCCGGTATAAGGCTTCTGCAGCCAGCACTTCCCGCACCCCACCCTTCAGCGTCAATCGTCCATCGCCACCTCTAGAATAGGGGGTTGTGCCCGATCCCTTTGTACCCAGGTCATATAAATCGCCCTCCAGTCCGCGCACTTGACCATAGAGGAATCCGCGACCATCCCCCAAAAACGGATTGTATTCTCCAAACTGATAGCCGTGATAGCGCAATGCCAGTAGGGGACGGGGTGGAGTTTGAAACTGGCCAAAGGCGGCTACAAAATCTTCATCTGATACCTGGGCTGGCTCTAACCCCAACCGCTGTAATAAATCCTCATTACGAAACCGCAGGATTTTCAAGGGAAACTCTGCAGCGGCGACGATATCATAGTACTCGTCTCCCAGCAACTCCAGCACAGGCTCGTAGTTGAGGCAAAGGAGGGGATTAGCGCGATCGCAAGAATGTGCAGAATCAGTTAAAACCATGCAAAATAACAAGGATGGGACGTATTCCCATCCTATCAAGGCAACCGGGCTGAGGAGAAGATCCTAAAATCTGGCTTGCAACCCAGGGTGAATCCGACTGATCGCTAATGGAGAACCCTCAGTCTCAGAAATCGTTTGAGATTGAGAGGGCAGCGCCGGCTGTCGGAGCAGAACATCGGATTGATCCACGACCCTGACATTATCGGCAAAGTTAAAGCCGACAGTGGTTTGGGAAGAAGGGACAACAGAGGGAGTGGGTCTGGATGTTAAGGCTTCAAGATTGACCAGGTTGGATGGTACAACTGCATTAACCACTGAATTGGATGTGGGAGGTTGCATCGGTTGGTTAGATTGAGGCGGCTGAATGGGTTGACTTGGTTGTGTAGGTTGGCTTGGCTGCGTGGGTGGAGTGGGCAGGCCAATCGCAGCCTGAGGAACGTTGATCGCACCACCTGTAATTGTGACTTCAACATTGGTTGTGATCCCAGGAATTTGTTCCCCATACCAAAAATCTTGTCCATTAGTTCGCAAGGCTGTGCCCGTTAGGGTTATCACACGGTTGTCTACAGTGGCGACATCGCCGCTAGTCAGCGTAATGGAACCGTTGGCGATCGCATGCATCAAAATCGATTGTCCCGTATTGGTGATCAAGAGATCGCCGTTGGGGATGGTGCCCAGGTCGGGAAGGGTAAGAGTGAGGTTCGTAGTTCCTTGAGGGGTCAGAAGGGAATTAATGGTGACCGTTCCGGCCTGACCATTCGTCGGTACGCTAATAGTGAAAGAACCACTACTGATCGGAATCGACACTGTAGAAGCAGGATAGGCACTGACGCTGGCCTGCGGAATGGCTAGACTCCCGACCTGCACCGCATAGTTAACCACAACTCCAGCAGCCGTTGGCAGCATTGGAGATGCCGCCGCTCCTGAAACGGTTCCCAAACTTTGCAGCTTTAAATAACCATTGGTAAAGTTAGCCGTCCGACCATCATTTAAGCTAGCACTACCTGCTACAGCATCAAAGTACATACCAACTGGAGTATTGGTAGTGATGGTGGGAACTACAGCCGCAGCGGGAAGAGGTACGCTGGTAATGTTAATAGTGCCAGCAGGGCTGAGGAGAGTCATGGGAGCCGCTGGGTTGACATACGCTGTGCCTCCACCCGTGCCTTGCAGGGCAAAACTGCCATTTGAAACAGGAATCGCAACAAATTGAGCAGCAGTGGGTAAAGACGCGATCGCCGTAATACTTAACGCGCCCAACGACATCACGGAACAACGAATGGCACACTTCATGAAGAATCTCCCTGGCAACAGTAAATAACTCAAGCAAAGTCCTATAAACAATCAAGCAAAACTGACCTCTCTGCCCTGGTAAGTGCTACCCGCATAGACAGAAGCAGCACATTGTGATGGAGTTTCAATGAACTGGAGGTCCTCCGTGACCTCTGTGCCTCTGTGGTGAATATGGAAGCAGCACATTGTGAAGGAGTTCAATAAACGGGATGGTATCTGCACCCATTACCCAGAACGTTTAGAAACTTGCGTCGATGGGTTCTCAACAATTCCCAAAGGGTAACTTTTCCTTAAATCTACTGACTTAGAGGTTTGGATAGGCAAAGGATCCGTGAAGAATGTATGTGGTTTATGTAATTTTCTTGATAAATTCAGCTTTATACAGGAAATTACGGAGCAACGGGTTGTGTGATTTCGTAAAAGTCCAGCTTTTGTCGATCGCTAGATTCCTTGCCTGGCCACTATCTTAAGAAAGATCCCTCTACAAAAAATCCTTCTGAGCTTGACTTCTAGCAAGATCAGAAGGACTTGTAAAAAAATTACAACTGCGATCGCGTCACGACGATGAATAAAGAGTTAGAACGTGAACGTGGTTCGCAGAACACCAATGACAATTGTGTCGCTGCTATTGGTTTGCACCGGATTAAACAGCACTAGGACACCGGGAGTGACGCTGATATTATCCGTTAAGCGCCAGCGATAAAAGGCTTCTACATGCACTGTCGAACCGGGTTGCCCGCCGCAGGCTCCCCCTGTTCCAGAAATGGTACTGGGAACATTCAGTGTGCAAACCCCATTCTGCCGCAGATTGCTGCTGATAATTTTGGGCGGTTGACCGACATAGATGCCACCCAGGTTCCCTTTGCCAAACAGGTCAGGAAAATTCAGAAAAGCCATCCAGTTCGTGGCTTCTACATTGCCGCTAAAGCCAGGATTTTGTACCTCTGAGTTGGTGTACCCAAACCAGCCGCCTAAGGTAATACGGGGAGAGATTCGCCAGGATACTGTTGCACCTGCAGCATTAGTCGAGAAGCGGGAACCGACAAATCCAATTAAGTCATCTCCTACTCCTGTGTTTAAGAAGGCATTGGTGGAATAGGAGCGGAGGTAGTAAACGGTCAGGTCTACACGGGGAATGGGGGTGAGGGCCAGTTGAGCGCCGATCGTATTCGGGCCATTGAATAAACCTGCTCCTGCGGATGGATCGGAGGCGGATCTAAATCCATTGCCAGCGGAGTAGACAGCCTGTAAGCTGGCCCAATTAGCGATCTGCCAGTCAAACCCAATCCCCGATCGCGTATTGCCTAAACCAATAATGGGGTTCCTTTGGGCAAACGCAGAAATTGGCCCCTGTCCGGCACTTTCATAGCGGTTTGCTCCCCGAAAGACCGTAATCGGATTGACATCCTCGGTGCCCACAATGAAGGCCAATCTGTCACCCACCAGGAAGCGATAGGTCAGGTCGCTGAGGCGCAGGTTGTTATTGGTATTCAGTTCATACCCCAGACGAGTATAGGTGTCATTCAGGAAGAAGGGTGGGTTATTGAATCCGGCTCCGGTATTGATGTTGCCTGACTGTAAGCCAATCAGCAGGAAATCACGCGCACTGAACGAAGTAACCAGACTCAGTTGAGCGTTGTAGCCAAAGGTGAAATTGGTGGCCGGATCGGGGGTGTCTGGAATGCCATTGCGGGGATTCAGGTCAGCGATATTCTTACCTCGTCCCTGAATGCCCAAAATGACCTGCCCAAACAGTTTGGTGGTAGTGCTAAATTGCTGCTTCTCCAACGTTGCCGTGCGAACTTCCAGGGCATCGACCCGACCTCGCAGGGAAGCGAGTTCTGCAGCAAATTCTTCTTGCAGCCGTTTGACGGTTTCCAGATCTTCTTTGCGGACGAAATCAGCCGTCGCCGCCGCAATCAATTCCTGAATTTTATCCAGGCAAGCATTTAGGCCCGCCGCAAATTCCCAACGACTGAGGGCACGGTTGCCACGATAGGTTTTGTCGGGATAACCTACAATGCACCCATACCGTTCTACCAGAGACTTCAATGCCTGATAGGCCCAATCTGTTGGTTTCACATCAGATAATTGGGAAACCGAGGTGACTTGTTCCATCGCATCTGAGAGGCTGTCTGCTAAACTTGCAACGGTTGCCATGCGATCGCCCATAAAGCCAGATTCCTGGTTGGCTGTCGTCGTGCCAGCCAGGTGTTCAGCGAGAGCTTACTGACGAGATGCCTGAAATTTTGGCGTAGTTTCTGCGATGAATTGAGCTAAAGGAATTCCATTGGAGATGTTTGGGCCAATTTGAGGAGATGACCATTCCTGATCAGAGGAGGAAGAGATCATTGGCTGATTCTGAAGCGAACCACCCGAGTGTGAGGTGGATACGGCCTGAAAATTCAAAAGTGAATCCGTGCTGGGTTGCTCGATGCTAGAAGTGTGTGAATGAGTAGGTGTTTCTAAAGCCATAGCTGACGGCATGGAAGCCGTTGCCATGAGGCAGGCCAGACTCGTAAAGACTGTGCTGGATAATAAAAGATGTTGAATTAAAGTTGGTTTCATTAGTCGCTTCACTCTCTCACAACAGGTTGGATCAGTCAGAGTTTCATGTTCCCAGTTCTAACTCCTCCTAACGATCCATCAAACCTGCGATCAGAAATATAATCCGTGGAATTTATAAAACTTTTACAGAGTGTTGTCTGGGTCAGACGCTGCAGCAGATATAGAGAAAGTCACATTGCCTGACAGAAGCAGAGAGCCACTCAGAAAAATAAAATACTCCTCTTCAATAAAGAAGTTCATAATATTTTTGGTTAAATCAAATCCAGATAGCAACCCGGAACTTACGGCTCAACAAGCCTGACTTTCTGCGTTCGACCTTCTGCCTGTTTAAGCGATAGAATAGTACAGGAACTCTACTAATCTGGTATAGTTCAGTACACGCTGGTACAAAGCCCGGAAACTATTTTTACGGTTCCCGGGAAAGATTCGCCCAAAGCCCGTGAGAAGGCAATGGATCAGTTGATGCAATTCATGGATGCTGGTAAGCTGCCAACTGAACTTGCCGATGGATTTAGTCCTCAACAGTTTATTGAACGAAATCAGCCTGCACTCCCCCATCCTCGCGTAGCAGGTGGGGGTTAAG
>NZ_JBRAGO010000106.1:0-14495 GCF_052746595.1 Leptodesmis sp. | reverse complement strand
AGAGACGTTTCGGCGAAACGTCTCTATAAACGTAAAATTTGATTGCAGACGTAGTTTGGGATGGGAGATCAATATGAGTAGCGTCCTCGTTATTTCAGATGCGGAGTTTGAAACTGAGGTCTTGAAGGCTTCTCAGCCGGTATTGGTATACTTCTGGGCACCCTGGTGTGGTCCCTGCCGCCTCATGACCCCCATCATGGATCATTTAGCCACTGTTTACGCCGATCGCCTCAAAGTCGTCAAGATGGAAGTGGATCCTAATCCAGAGGCAGTGAAGGAATACAAAGTAGAGGGAGTTCCAGCCTTAAGGCTATTCCAGAACGGAACTGTGGTTGAATCTAGCGAAGGTGCGCTGCCCAAGCCCAAGGTTGAGGCTATGGTTGCTCCCTATCTCTAACTCAGTCTCCCCTCTCCCCTATGGCTGTTCGCGCTCCAATGAACCGTACTCTGGAATTGACAGTGGACGATCGCATACGGTTACGCGATCGCCTGCTTCACTCTCTGCCAAAACACCCGCTGTCTCAACCGCCACAGGGAGTCATTTGGGGAGATTGTTTGGAGTGGGCAAATCGCTTACCAACAGGATTTGCCGATTTACTGTTTCTTGATCCACCTTATAACCTGACCAAAGATTTTCATGGTCAAAAGTTTTCTCGGCAGACAATCGAGGCCTATACCCTGTGGTTAGATGATGCGATCGCGGCCTTCAAACCGTTGCTGAAACCCTCGGCCTCCATCTACATTTGTGGGGATTGGTTTTCCTCCATCTCAGTATTTGCCGTTGCCGCCAGTTACTTCACAGTTCGCAACCGGATTACCTGGGAACGGGAAAAAGGCCGGGGAGCGAAAGCCAATTGGAAAAATGCCAGCGAGGACATCTGGTTCTGCACCATGTCAGACAACTACACTTTTAACGTCGAAGCCGTGAAACTCCGGCGTAAAGTGCTGGCTCCCTATCGCCAGAATGGTTCTCCCAAGGATTGGCAAGCTACCCCAGAGGGCAATTTTCGCGACACCCATCCCTCAAATCTGTGGACAGATATCACCATTCCCTTCTGGTCGATGCCAGAGAACACCGATCACCCCACCCAGAAAAGCGAAAAACTCCTGGCTCGTCTGATTCTGGCCAGCACCAATCCGGGTGATTTCGTCCTGGATCCGTTTTTGGGCAGCGGGACAGCCTGTGCAGTGGCGAAAAAGCTCGATCGCCAGTTCCTGGGCATTGAAATCAATGAGGAGTACTGCTTGATGGCCGCAAAACGGTTGGAGCTGGCCGAACAGGATCGCAGCATTCAGGGATATGCAGATGGCATTTTCTGGGAGCGGAATACCCTGGCTATGCGAAAGCATAAATCGCAAGGACAGTAGTAGCAGATGGATTGTAGAAACGTTTTGTCGAAACGGCTTTACAGGAAGAACTGTGAAAAGGAATTGTGATTTACAAGACAATAAACAAGGTATGGTTAGGTCTTGTAGGGGCCATTGGAAAGGGGGCGTGACGTGGAGCAACCCACATCAAACACGCAAGTAGACCGTAACTTAGCACCGCACTCCAGGGATTGGGCATGGCGCTTTTGGCCGTTGGTACCCATCTATCCTTACGGCAAACGACGCACGCTGCGTACGGAGATCGTAAAGGATCGAATCTGGACATTTGATCAGGTGCAGGGCATCCTGTACGTGGTGGTGCCCATTCGGATGACCGTCATCAAGTTGGAGGCTGGAGGACTGCTGGTGTATGCTCCCATTGCTCCAACCACAGAATGTCTGCGACTCTTGCAGGAATTGGTAGACGAGTATGGCGATGTGAAGTATATCATCCTGCCTACGATTTCTGGTTTAGAACATAAGGTGTTTGTTGGCCCGTTTGCCCGTCAGTTTCCTCAGGCTCAGGTATTCGTTGCTCCCGGTCAATGGAGTTTTCCGCTCAACCTGCCGCTCACTTGGCTGGGGTTTCCCTGGAAGCGCACACAGGTCTTACCAGCGGATAGCAGCCAATCTCCCTTTGGGCAAGAGTTTGATTACGCGATTCTGGGGCCGATCGATCTGGGGCCAGGGAAATTTGCGGAAGTGGCCTTTTTCCATCGGCGATCGCGCTCCCTTCTGGTAACTGATTCCGTGATTTCGATTCCCGAAGATCCTCCTGCCATTGTTCAATTAGACCCCTATCCGCTGTTGTTTCACGCCAGGGATGATGGCTTTGATCTGGTGCAGGATGATCCGGCCACTCGTCGCAAAGGCTGGCAGCGGATTGCCCTGTTTGCCTGCTTTTTCCGTCCCAGTGCGTTAGAACCTGTAGAATTTGGGCAGTCGGTGCGAGATGCCTGGAAAGCCAGCGATCGCTCCCGCAAAGCGTACTTTGGCTGGTTTCCCTTTCGCTGGAAAGCTGATTGGCAGCGGTCATTTAATACCTTACGGGGAGGCGGTCGGTTGTTGGTCGCTCCGATTCTGCAAACCCTGATTCTCAATCGCGCTCCTCAAGAAACCCTGGCCTGGGCCAAGCAGGTTGCCAGTTGGCCGTTTGAACGAGTGATCCCTTGCCATTTAGATGCTTCCGTTGCTGCTGATTCCCATCAATTCCGGCAAGCATTTAGCTTTCTGGAACTCAGCAGTAATACCCCCAACTTACCCGAAGCAGATTTTCAACTGTTGTGGGAGATTGATGCCTTTTTGAATAAAACCCGCCTCGTTCCACCTGCTAAGGAGAAGGTGTGATTGATTGGGGGGGCAAATTAGCCAAATTTAGATAGAGTATTGTTGATGCTAACGAGTCTGGGGCTTGCGGCAATGGCAAAACTCAGAACGGTGCGATTATGAATCTGTTGATCGGTAAAGCTTTACAGGGCGGTAAATACACGCTGGATGAATTGCTGGGTGAGGGGGGCTTCGGTGTCACCTTTAAGGCCACCCATCACTACCTGGGACAAACAGTGGTGATTAAAACCCTGAATCCCTCTAGTCAACGCAATTTAGAGTTTTCTCAGGTACAGCGACAGTTCCAGGAAGAAGGACGACGGTTGGCCCTATGTATCCATCCCAATATTGTGCGGGTGAATGACTTTTTTGTGGAAGAGGAAATGCCCTTCCTGGTGATGGATTACGTTCCTGGTGAAACCCTGGAAGCCGTTGTGTTCCCCGATAAACCGCTGCCCGAAGCGATCGCCATTCATTACATTCGGCAAATTGGAGCCGCTTTGCAGGTGGTTCATGCGAATGGACTGCTGCACCGGGATGTGAAACCACAAAATATTATCCGACGGCGGGGTACCCATGAAGTCGTGCTGATTGACTTTGGGATTGCCAGAGAGTTCACCCTGGGAACTACTCAAACCCATACCAGCATTATTTCTTCTGGCTATGCCCCGATCGAGCAATACATGGCGCAGGCCAAACGCACTCCTGCCACCGATGTCTATAGCTTGGCCGCTACCCTGTATTCCCTGCTAACGGCTCAATTGCCTGTGGCCTCGATTCTGCGCGATCGCCAACCGATGCCTGCTCCCCGTGATCTGCGTCCAGAACTCAGCGCTGCCGTGAATCAGGCGGTGCTACGGGGTATGGCGATCGAAGTCCAGCATCGTCCGGCCACGGTCGCCGATTGGATGAAATTGTTACCGGGCAGTACCGCTACCCCAACTCCAGCCGTTCCCTCCAACCCCATTCCCCCGGTTCCTCTTTCTACGGCTGCAACACGAGTTGTCAGTCCGGCCATTCCTCCTATCAGTCCTGCTGTTCCACAGCGATCGTCCGGACAATTACCCGCCCAATTACCCGATACCATCCTACCTGTTAACCAGCCAGCAGTTACCACCCCACCTCCGTCCCGGATTGCTCCCTGGATGCTGATTGTGCTGGCCGCGATCGCCAGTGCCACCGCATCAGCCTTTGGAGCCTTCTGGTACTACTCCCAAACCCCCACCTCTTCTACTTCCCGCCCATCTTCCATTTCCCCTACGGCTCCCGCATCTCCTACCTCCCCCTCCCAGCCTACCTCCCGTCCTTCTCCCAAACCCTCTGCGTCAGTTCCACCTTCCCCTGCTCCAATCCCCACTCCCTCACCCTCCGACACTCCCACCCCGTCGCCAGCGGAGCCTGACTCTGGCACTGCAGAGGTGAGTATCACTGGCTATCCCACAGGAACCAGCATGACAACCATCCGGGAAAAGCTGGGGGAACCCAACCGATCCAGTGAGGGATTGTGGCCAAATACACGAGCAGCCCTATATGACCTGATCCCTGAGCAGGTAACCGTAGCCTATCTCTATGACAAAACCAGCGGTAAAGTGCGGCAAACAGAAGCTTCTTTTGCTCAAGATGTGCATCCGCGATCGATGGGAGACACCTTAAACGGGATGTTAGACGGCGCACTCACCGCTCCTATCGAACAAGGGTTAATCAACGTCGCCAATCGTAAAACCAACCGCTTCAGCTTTACCAGCGGCTATCTCAAAGGAACCGTGGAGCGCAATGATCAAGATCGAATTTACATTGCCGTGTGGGAAGCAGATCTGCATCAGTGAATGGTTGATAGTTAAAAGTTAAGAATGAATGAGTAGTATTTAAGTCTTAACTCTCAACTCTCAACTCTTAACTTTCTCCCCCATGTCCCGACCTATTCTCTATCTGGCAATTACGAACCATGGTTTTGGTCATGCAACTCGTGGAGCATCGGTTGCGGCTGAAATTCAGCGGCAGTGTCCTGATGTATTACTGATTCTGGTGACGACGGCTCCTCGCTGGTTGCTGGAGGCTTATATTCCCGGTGACTTCATTCTGCGGCCTCGCGCTTATGACATTGGGGTGATTCAGAGTGACAGCATCACTATGGATAAGGCGGCAACCCTGGCAAAGTTGCAAGAGTTGCGGCAGAAACAGAACGAGATCATTGCTTCAGAAGTCAATTTCATTCTGCAAAATCGAGTGGGACTGGTACTGGCGGATATTCCTCCCCTGGCGGCCCCGATCGCCAAAGCTGCTGGCATTCCTTGCTACATGATGAGCAACTTCGGCTGGGATTTTATCTACCGGGACTGGTCTGACGAGTATCCAGAATTCAATGACATGGCAGATTGGATTGTGGACTGTTTTAGCCAGTGCGATCGTCTGTTCCGGTTGCCCTTACATGAACCCATGAGGGCTTTTCCCACGATTACGGATGTCGGGTTTACTGGAGGAACGCCTCGCTACAGTGTAAAACAACTGCGACAGAATCTTAATCTGACAGTTCCCCAGGAAAAAACGGTACTCCTGACTTTCGGGGGATTGGGGCTAGAGCAAATTCCCTATCACAACCTGGAGCGCTTCCCGGACTGGCAATTTCTCACCTTCGATCGTAACGTTCCCAGCCTGCCTAATCTATTGCCTATCAGTAATCCGCACTATCGGCCTGTGGATGTGATGCCAGCCTGTCATTGTGTGATTTCTAAACCGGGATTCAGTACCTTCTCCGAAGCCTGCCGCCTGAATGTGCCAATTATTTCCATTACCCGCGATGATTTTGCTGAGGCTGCCGTACTCCTGAAAGCGACCCAGGACTATCTCCCGACCCAAATTTTGCAACCTGCCGAGTTTTTTACTGGCAACTGGGACTTTCTCCATCAACCCTTTCAGCCGCCTCGTATTCCCGACGCTCCTCGTCCAGATGGCAATCAAGAAATTGCGACGGCTGTGCTCAATACCTTGCAAAACGCATAAGATAATGCACATCAGGTTTTGCAAGGAGGAAGTTGCGTGAATCCAGTCACTAATCGCACCATTCATCGCGAAAAGCAACGGGTGAAAATCTACACGACCGATGGATGGGAAATTCAAGGAGAAGTTTCCATTCCCGCTGGGGGCTACAACTCTCGTCTATCTGATTTTCTCAATGGTGAAAAAGCCTTTATTGCCATCACGAATGCGATGGTGTATGGGTGGGAGGGTTCTCTGCTGGCCAGTGAAAGCTTTATCTCGGTGAATAAGCAGGCCATCAAGCTGGTGGTTGAAGATCACGGACAGGAATCTCTGATCGCAGAGCCGTCTGATGGCCGCTCATCTACACCTTAATCTCGCATGACCCATCACCAACAGCTTCTCCGGATTTCAACAACGGGAAAAGCCCTGCATAAAGTCACCTCCAAAGTGCAGACGATCGTCGCGGAGTCTGGCATTACAACCGGACTCTGTACCCTGTTCCTGCGCCATACTTCCGCCAGTCTAGTGATTCAGGAGAACGCCGATCCAGATGTGTTGACCGACCTCAGCAATTTCTTTGCCAAATTGGTGCCGGAAAGCTATCACTACATCCACAGTACAGAAGGGCCGGATGATATGCCTGCCCACATTCGGACTGCCCTCACCCACACCTCAGAACAAATTCCGATCATGAATGGCCGTCTAGCTCTGGGAGTTTGGCAGGGAATTTATATTTGGGAGCACCGTCAGCACGGGTCTACTCGTGAACTGGTGGTTCACCTGAGCGGCGATTGATGGAGTTGGAAACAGTGGAGCAACGCTTCTCAGTCCCGAACAACAGAATCCGCACCAAAGGCCACACCATCATAGTGATTACGGAGATGGCAACAATCCCAATCAAAGTAGCCAATGTAGCAAATGGAGACATCAGCAGTAGCAACTGGAACCTACCCCCCTACCCTAAAAGTTACACATACCCCTAACCTCTAGCAAAATTAGAATTTTTGTCTGCACTCACTATGCGACTGTTTTGCAACACTTAGGAGTCAAGTATGTCCCGTTCTCAACCCTATCAGCCGCTGCTATTACGAATCCTGCATAACGTCAATGGATTATTGGCTCTAGGTGCGATCGTCACTGGCTTTCTGGTTTACAACACCTATGATGGCCGCTTTGGTAAACTGCCTATCCCTGCCATTGAGGACATTATTGATGTGCATGGCACGATCGCGGTAACGTTTTTCTTTTTCCTTCCCCTGTTTATTCTGTACAGCTTCCATGCCGGAAAAGGTCGGTTGATCCAGCCTGATTCCTTTGCCAATCTGTCTCATTTAACAGAGTTCATTGGCCAGCACAGTTTCCACCGGATTGTGAATACTTTCATGCTACTGGCCGCTATCCTATCGACTATTTCTGGCCGCATGATGAAGGAGGAGTGGCTCCCTCAAGGGGACTTGAATCAAATCTGGTACAGTCTCCATTTGCTGGCCTGGGCTGTACTGATTGGGGGTTTAGCCATTCACCTGCTCTCCGTGGCACGGGTTGGGGGTGCCCCATTATTTCAAGCCATGTTATCCGTGTACTTCCGACCTGAAGATAGTCCGGCCCTTTGGGGTCAGCGGCTCAATCAGTGGTGGCAGAGCCTGCGTTCCAAATCTTGATTTCTGAGGATAACTTTATGAAACGCAATACTCTTCTCAGAATCTTTGAAGTGATCATCCTGACTGGCTGGACGATCGCACTCCTTGCTCCCCTGATCCTCTCATCTGAATAGGTCTAGCAAGAGACATAGGATTCTCTCTATGGATTTTCCCTGACTTTTCGTCATTTACTCTTTGACACTTTCCTTTACAACTATTTACAATATGGGTGTAGGAATGAGCTCTCGGAGTACTCGATATGCAAGACACTCAAAAGTTGACGGTTTCTGCTGATGATCGTAATGCCTGGAAGTTTGGTTTCACTCCTCAAGCGGAATTGTGGAATGGTCGCTTTGCCATGATCGGTTTTGTTGCCGCTCTGGCTACTGAATTGATTACCCATCAGGGTGTTTTGCACTTCCTGGGCATTCTGTAAGTTCTCTTAAGCCAAGTCCAGCTAGAGAACGGTCGTTTTTCGATCAGAGAAACTCCGATTTCTGAATTTGGACAAGGTTTAAATCACTTAGGCAGTAGGCGAACCCTTCTGAAGAAGGGTTCGTTTTTATATGGCTATTGCTCGTTCGAGAATTAAGTCAGTCCCCAAGTTCGTTGAGAATGCGAGTTGCTTCAGCACAGAGGAAGTCATGATTTTGCCCATTGCTGGCGAGGATGCCGCCCCATTGAGTGGCATCTTTCTGGTTATACAGGAGTGGGCTGCCATCGAAATGAGTGAACTGACCGCCTGCTTCCGTCAGAATCAGCTCAGGCGCGGCGAGATCCCAGTCTTTGGCAGCAGAGGTGCCGGAGAGAGCCACATATACATCAGCACGTTGATCAGCGATCGCGGCAATTTTTCCACCCAGACTGCCGATCGATTTCTGGGTCTGGCAGGGAAAGCGTGCCATCAATTGATTAAACCGTTGATTGCGATGGCTGCGGCTGGTGACAACAATCATCTCTTCCAATTGATGACGCTGGGAGACGCGCAGGGGAGCGATCGTACCATCCCGCTGTTCCAGGAAACTGCCCCCGTTGAGCGTGGCAAAGTAAAGCTTACCGACGGCGGGACAGACAACGACTGCCAGCACAGGTCGATGGTCATGCACCAAGGCGATATGAACGGCATACTCTCCCGTCTGTCGAATAAATTCCTGCGTGCCGTCTAAGGGATCAATAACCCACACCCAGGAGTGTTGTAGGCGATCGCTGCTCGGTTCCAGCTTGTAGGTTTCTTCCGTCAGGTAGCCAAACTCCTGCGTTCCCAACTGAGTCTGCAATGTCGTCAAAATTGCCGCATTCGCTGCCGTATCCGCCTCTGTCACTGGGCCATCTTCTGAGTTTTGAATGTTAAGTTCTAAATTTTGAGTTTTGAGGAGAATATCAGCGGCTTGCCAACCTGCGATGCGGGCGATCAATAACCAGTCTTTCAAGTTGGGATCGGTCATGGGATGGATGGTGAAGGGCGGATAGTGAAACAAAGGACGCAAGACGTGAAGCAGGCTTGCAGTTTTTAGTTAACTTAAAACTCAAAACTTAAAATTTTTTATTTTCTCCCTTAGCTTAGCTCATTCCAATCCTGCCATCCAGCGTCGGGTACCGAAGAACTGACAGGCATAAGCGGCGACTTGGGCAGCTTGATCTAAAGCGGTCACAAAATCAGTCTGCAGGATAAAGTGGCAGAAGGCTCCATGAAAAATGTCTCCAGCTCCCAACGTATCAACGGCTTGAATGGTGGGGACAGGGATATAGCCAATTTGAGTACGATCGCCATAGGTAATCGGCTTTTCCCCATAGGTAATGGCCTTGTAGGGAATGTTGAAGTCTGATAAATAACGCATCACCTCGACTTCCGACTGGCAACCGGGGGGATGGAAATTGGCTGAACACACAGCGTAGGTGACAAAGGGCAAAACAGTGTCGAAGCCTGGTTTCCAACTGCCGCCATCAATGACTACGGGAATGTTTTGAGTGTGGGCCTGTTGCGCCAACGATCGTCCCACGGCCATCTGATGTCCATCGATCAACACGATATCTACAGCTTGCAACTCTATATCCTGCAAGATATGGGAGGGAATCTGGTCTGGGGTGGCGGCTGTATTGACGGCATTGATGGAGATGACGGCTCGTTCTCCCGTGGCTTGCGTCACGATGATGGAGGACACCGGCGGCGGTTCAGAGCGTGTTGGATGTAAATCAGCCAGATGCACTCCCTGTTCCTGCAAATCTGTCAGAATCAGATGGCTCATCGGATGTGCTCCCACTACACTCAGCACTGTTGCCTGATTTCCCAGGTGTCTGAATGCAATCGCCGCATTCGTCGCTGGGCCACCCGCTGAAACAACGTAGTCCGTAGCCACTATTTTTTGATTACTATCAGGAAGTTGAGCCGCCTGATAAATCAAATCCAGCGTCGTCAATCCAACAAACAGCCCCTTCTTCACTACCTCCCTACTCCCTCCTTCTGTATGTCCTCTGACCCCAAACCCGGAACACTCTACCTTGTAGGAACGCCGATCGGCAATCTGGAAGACATGACTTTCCGAGCGGTACGGATTTTGCAATCGGTAGATGTGATTGCCGCAGAGGATACCCGCCATACGGGGAAATTGTTGCAGCATTTTCAAATTACAACGCCGCAGGTGAGCTATTACGAACACAATCAGAAGTCTCGCATTCCTGATCTGGTGCGCCGCTTGCAGCAGGGACAGGCGATCGCTCTGGTAACCGATGCCGGAATGCCAGGAATTTCCGATCCGGGGTACGAACTGGTGAAAAGTTGTGTAGCCGCTGGGATTGCTGTGGTGCCAATTCCGGGGCCAAGTGCGGCGATCGCGGCTCTGGTAGCTTCGGGATTGCCCAGCAATCGATTTCTATTTGCAGGATTTTTGCCTGCCAAATCCAAGGATCGGTTGATTGATTTAGAAGGACTGGCTCGCGAGCCACATACTTTGATTTTCTATGAAGCCCCTCATCGGTTAAGACAAACCTTGCAGGATTTAGCGGCTGTCCTGGGGAACGATCGGGCGATCGCCTTTGCACGAGAATTGACCAAGCTGCACGAAGAAATCTGGCGGGGAACGATTCAGGAAGCTATTGATTATTACACCCACAAAGATCCTCAAGGCGAGTACACGCTGGTTGTCGGTGGTGCGGAAATTTCCCAACCTGCCTTGTCTGAAGAAGTGATTAAGGCGGAACTACAAGCCCTCCTCCAGCAAGGACTATCCCGCTCCGAGGCGAGTCGGGAACTAGCGAAACAAACCGCCCTGCCGCGCCGCCACATCTACCAACTGGCTCTATCTCTGGCAGATGGTTCAGCGTAAGAGGCGGTGGCAAATTGGCATAAAAAACGATCGCTCTCTGTCATTGTCAAAGAGCGATCGCCAATGTTGTTGAAGGTTAACGCCGTTACCTCCTGCAAGTTACGCAAGGCAAGCAGCTAGGTCAGCATCAGGGGTGGAGATAGGTTTGAGATGATAAGTCTCCGATAGTAACTTCAACACATTGGATGAGAGAAACGCTGGTAGAGTGGGGCCTAAGCGAATATTTTGAATTCCCAGGTGGAGCAAGGTGAGTAAGACGGCAATGGCTTTCTGCTCGTACCAGGACAAGATCATAGACAGTGGTAACTGGTTTACATCTACTTCAAATGCATTGGCGAGTGCAATGGCAATCTGAATAGCTGAATAGGCATCATTACATTGGCCGATATCCAGTAGGCGGGGAATACCTTCAATCTCACCCAGGTTCTTGTCAAAGAAGCGGAACTTGCCACAGGCCAAGGTAAGAACGACACAATCATCAGGAACTTTTTCCGCCAATTCGGTGTAATAGTTGCGATCGGGTTTGGCTCCATCACAACCACCAATCAGGAAGAAGTGGCGAATTTTACCTGCTTTGATGGCGGCAATTACCTGGTTGGCCACTCCCAGTACCGCATTTCGAGCAAAGCCTGTCGTTACCTGCCGGAGTGGTTCAGTTTCCGTAAATCCTGGTAGTTCCAGTGCTCTTTCAATCACAGGGGTAAAGTCGGGGTGACTATTGATTCTATTAGGCAGATAGTTCAATCCCGGATAACCGACGGGGCCAATGCTAAACAGCTTGTCCTGATAGTTGCCCTGGGGAGGCATCAAGCAGTTTGTGGTCATCACGATCGCGCCAGGGAATTTGGCAAACTCTTTGGTTTGATTCTGCCATGCGGTGCCGTAGTGCCCATAGAGATGGGGATAGGTTTGTTTTAGACGGGGATAGCCATGTGCTGGCAACAATTCTCCGTGGGTGTAAACGGTAATGCCCGTTCTTGCTGTTTGTTGCAACACAGCTTCCAATTGGGGCAGGTCGTGACCAGACACAAGAATCGCTTTGCCAGCTCTGGGACTGATGGGCACAGAAGTCGGTACGGGATGGCCAAAGGTGCTTGTATGTCCGGCATCTAGCAGTTCCATCGTGCGCAGATTAATTTCTCCGACCTTCAGCGCTAACTTAACCCAATCCTGTAAACTGAGATCTTGGCGCTCTAAAGCGGCTAATGCTTCATAGCAGAATTGATAAACGCGATCGTCCTCCTGTCCTAATTCCTGTGCATGGAAAGCATAGGAGGCTACCCCTTTAATGCCGTAAAGCACTGTCAGCTTGAGGGAGAAGATATCAACATTCATTCCCGATTGGCTGATGAATTGCAATGCCAGATCCTGCCCCTGTGCCGCTAAACTGCCTGTAAAATCTGGCTCGTAGCAGGCAATGGCTGACCAGGTTTGGGCAACGCCTGTTAGTTGCTGAATTTGAGTTTTCAGTTGTTCCCGATAGGCGATCGCCTGACGAATGTAGGTAGTAAAGCGGCTTTCGTCAAAATTCACGTTCGTCATCGTGGCAAAGATGGCTTCACAGGTAAAGCGATCTATCTCCGGCTGCGAAATGCCTAATTCACGTGCCCGCAATGCTACAGGAGCCAATCCTCGCAGGAGATGGATCAGTAAATCTTGTACGGCATTCACTTCTGGACTCTTACCACAGGCTCCCCATTGCTGGCATCCCTGTCCGCTCGCCGTTTGTTCACATTGTTCGCAAAACATCATTTCACCTTTCTTGAGCATCTTCCTTTACCTTAGGTGAGGCGATTTTTTAACTCTTTGACTTAAGTCAAGAACAGACGGTTAAGATAGTAAACTTCAGCTTTTCTTCCATTTTCAGGATGACGGCGAAATGCCATCAACCATCAAATTTTGTAGGATGGGTTAGGCAGTAGCCGTAACGTATCCTCTATCCAGGCCGTATTTTAAAAGCCTTCGATCCTCCCTAACTTTCCTTGAAAAGGGGGAAGCGAACTATGCAAACTCCCCTTTTTAAGGGGATTCAGGAGGATCGTTACAGAATCAATTAAAGAACCAAAAGGTTTTAAAGAGTGTCCTAGGGATGACATTTAGTTTGTGTTGTTGAGGCTAAATCAAATCAATCTCATCTCCATGTCTATCAACTTCTGCTCACAATCTCTCATGACTCTACCGGAGTTTCTGAATCAGACCATTATGTTTCAGGGATTATCACCTGAACAGTTGACGGAATTGGCGAATCTGGCGATTGCTAAAACTTACCGCAAAGGTGAAATTATTTTTCATCAAGGTGATGCAGGAATTGGTTTTTTGTGGTTCGATCGGGGCGCGTGAAAGTGTTTAAGCTTTCCTCCGATGGCAAAGAACAGATTCTGCACATCTTTAGTGAGCGGGAGCATTTTGCCGAAGTTCCGGTGCTGGATGGGCAAAGTTTTCCGGCTTCAGCCTTGGCGATTGAAGCATCAGAAGTGCTATTTTTTCCCCGCCAACCATTCCTGCAATTGTTGCAAGAGCAGCCCTCTCTCACCATTAATCTGCTCAAAAGTTTTGCCCGTCACCTGCGGCGCTTCTCCAATCTGGTTGATAATCTGGCACTGCGTGAGGTGCCTGCCCGGCTTGCCAACTATTTATTGAGTTTGAGTGAGCAAACCAACCAGGCTGAAACCGTAGAACTAGATTTGTCTAAAGGGCAACTGGCGGCCAAGCTGGGTACGATTCCCGAAACCTTATCGCGGGTCTTCGCCAAACTGATGCATGACGGTTTGATTGAGATGGATGGATACACGGTGAGATTGCTTGATTGCGATCGCTTGCATCAATTAGTTGTCCTGGAAAAGCCAGCCAAAGCTAGAGCTAACCGGAATGGCAAGATTTGACCAAGGCTGCATCTGGAATCAGCCTGAATGCTCTTGATGTTTAAGAGAAGATGGGAATAATGGATAGAGATTTACTGCACTTGTCATGCAAAAACTGCTAGGAATTCTGTTTCTAATTGCCGGAATTTATTTTTTAGGGCAGAACATCATGTTTTCCACCTATTATTCGCCCTTTTTCTGGCGTAATTTACCCGCTATGGGTTCGGTACTGGCGATCATGGGGGGGGTGGTTTCGTTGATTTTCTTTCCCCGGCAAACAGGTGGTTTCGGTTGGATTCTGTTAGTCGCTGGGATTATCCTGGTGTTTCTCAGTGGTGGGGTATTCTTAAAGCCGACCAGCCTCTGGAATTTTTTAGTCGCGTTTGGAGCGATCGCCGTTGGTTACAAACTGTTGTTCACTCGAACATTTAGATTCTGAGTCCGGTTTAATCACACAAATGTCGATCACTCTCAGCAATAGTCTGATTGGTTTTCAGGTAATCCTGCACCCAGTTGCAGGCACTGGCGAAACAACTCACAACTGGGTAAAGCCTGGTTATTTTCCACTCGCACCATACCCAGACTTTGCAACTCATACACCCGCGCAGGTTCTAGCTCTACAGTGGACAGGGGGGAATTCACAATCAAACTATAAACGGATTCCAGTTGGGGATGTTGTTCCAGGTACAGTAATTGCTGCCGTAAATAGTCACTAAAGACGCTGTCTTCTGAGGTGGCGGTTCGCAGGAGTTGATTCAGGGAAACGTCACCACGACTGATATGATAAAGGGCCAATCGCACTAAGTAAGGATTGCCCCGCACCAGAGACATTAAGGACACAATTCCCTGTTCTCCCAGTTGGGCGGTAATGTCCAAGGGGTGGCGGCTGGCTAAATCGCGCACCTGCTCCAGGGTAAATTCTGGCAATTCAATGGATAAACCAACAGTGACATCCTCCCGACACCAATGCTACGCATACGGTGCGGGCTTCCCAAGAT
>NZ_JBRAGO010000105.1:13857-16031 GCF_052746595.1 Leptodesmis sp. | reverse complement strand
TCTGCGGCGAAGATAGTTGGACGGCAGCGTCCCGCAAAAATAGCTCGATGCCAGGATTAATAGTTTGATGAAAGCCTCTTCCAGTGTAGAAGAGGTTTTTTATTGGCCGATCGCCACTCGAATGTCTGGCTAAAGCGTGGTCTGGAGTATTTAGCAGGGATTGCTATGCAAAATGTGAATTATTGTTTATCGGAATGGGTTAGTCCAAGAATGTAATCAAAGTGAAATGTTGTTGTCCAGGTTTCTAGAGTATTTGCTAGGGGAGCGTAGTCTGCTGGAATTGCCTGGATAAGTTGTAAGATCTCTTTGTCTGATCCTTTCACGGCAGCTTGACGGAGTTGCTCAATCCATACTGGTGGCATTTGTAAGAGATAGCGATGCAATGAGGGGTTCAGGACAGTGGGTAGCGTTTCCTGGGTGGTCAGTGATCGCTGAGCTAGAGCTTGCTCCAATCCATATACCTGGTACTCATTAGTCTGTAGGCGGGACACTTTCAAAATATCGTTGATTAGCGACAATAAATGGTTGCCGTTGCGATACATGATGGTAATTTGTTTCTGGTGCTCCTGAGTCAGGGTTGGATCATCTTTCAATACCTGAGCAAAGCCAAGAATGGCATTGAGGGGAGTGCGAAGTTCATGGCTCACCTGGGCTAAAAATTCGCTCTTCGCCTGGTTAGCTGCTTCTGCTGCATTTTTTGCTTGAGCAAGTTCAGTAGTGCGTGCGGCTACTTGGTTCTCCAGTTCAGTGAATAAGTACTGAAGTTGAGCCGCCATTTCCGTGAAAGATTGGGACAACAGGGCTAATTCATCAATGCTGTAGGCTTGAATGGATTGATTGAGATTACCCTGAGCGATCGCCTGACTGGCTTTGGCGAGTTGAGTAATCGGTTGAGCCAGCCAACGGGAAGTTATTAGTCCAGTCAGAATGGCCACAGCCAGAGCTAGCAGACACCACAAAATAGTGACCCGGGTATTGGCATGAATCTTAGCCATAAAATCGGACTCTGGGATCACAACCACAATCAACCAGTCAAGGCCCATCTCATCTTGCCAGGGCAGGACAGAAATGAATTCCCGGCTTCCTTGATTATCAACATCCAGTGTTTGATTGTGATGAATCGCCTGTAAATTTCCCAATTGTTGCAGGATGTACTGCATTGCTGTTCGTATGATCGGATCCTGGCTTTCAATCGCAGACAGACGTTTTGCCTGACCTGCTTTAACTTTGAAGGCTGGATAAGAACTAGAACTGGCAACCAGCAGACCATTGCGTTCTATGATAAATGTTTTCGCAGTCTGGCTAATGTTGAGACTTTGCAAAAATCGGTTAATGTCTGATAGGACAAAATCAACTCCAATTACTCCAACCAGCCGTTGGTGTTGATCAAAAATGGGATAGCTAGAAGAAATGGACAGTACCTCTGGTTTATCGTCCCACTGGTAGATATCACTCCATAAGGGCTTTCTAGCCTTCGCTGCATCTGCATACCAGGACTCGTGAACCACAGGCGGTTGATCTGTCACAATCTGTTTGAGTTGAGCTCGATTTCCCTGGTGATCGGCCTGATAAACAAACATTTTTGAGAAGAGGGGCCGACGAGTCTTGTTGATTAAAATTGTTCCATTCTCTAACCGTTCAATACCAATGAACTCTCTTTGAGAATTGGCAAAGTTGATATAGCTGACATTAAAAGTCTGCATTTGTTTGCAGAAAAAACGCTCCATGCGATCGAAATCGTGCAGATCGAGCATTTTCAATTCAATCGCCCTCAGATTGAGTTGATTAATCTGTTGCGGTTCAGACAGCCTTTGTTGCAAGTAGTAAGAAATTTCATGACTGGCCTTATTCCGCAGTTGGCGTACCAGATCATTGATTGCTTTTTGTCCATTGCGTAGCGATAACCAAGCCGTCACCCCTACCGCGATCGCCAGTTGAAGGACAAATGGTAGAACCAGCAACAACCGCAATGAAATACGGCTCCGGGGCAGAGGATTAAGGGATCGGCAGGGAGGATTCACAGCGCTGAGGATAGTCTAACTCAATAGATACTCATCGCCAGGGTTTAGTATGCCCGATTAAATGGTTTTGCACCTTTGTTGCCGAATAGAGAACCGCATCACAAATTCAGTTCCTTGTCCAGGCGTAGAGAAACATTTTAGCTGCCCCCTATG